>DASTBR010000256.1:0-3081 GCA_035711945.1 Dehalococcoidia bacterium | reverse complement strand
TTAGTGATCACTCACTAACATGACGATTCGCCTCGCTGCGCCCAGGCGTCGCCAGCAAATCCTCGAGACCGCCGTTCGTGTCTTCGCCGAGGTGCCTTACTCCCGCGCCACCACCGCTGACCTGGCTAAGGCCGCCGGCATCTCCGAGCCCGCGCTCTATCGTCACTTCTCCGGCAAGAAGGACCTCTTTCTCGGCCTGATGGATGAGGTGCGCGAGCGCCTGCTCACCATCTGGCAGGACATCGCCGACCGTGCCAGCTCACCGATGAACGCCCTCAGCGAGATCGGCGTCGGCTACCTGACACGCTCGCATGCCCACGCCGGCGTCATGCGCGTCCAGTTCCAGGCCCTCGCCGAAACCGAGGACGCCGAGATCCGTGATGCGCTTCGCCGTAACTTCGGCGACTTTGTCGCCTTCCTTTCAGACCTCATCGACCGCGCCAAGGACGAGGGCGGAATCAGGCGCGACATCTCCACCCCGGTCATCGCCTGGCAGTTCATGTCGTTGGGTCTCGCGCTCGACGTCGTAAACCTGCTCGGTTTCAAGAATGAAATGGGCGGCGATCGAGTCGCCGAGTGGGGCGCCCACATCATGCGCTCGCTGCACCCATCCGCACACGACCGCGAGGAAGCCATAGCCATTGGCTTGAGGGAGAACCATGGAGTTTCGTGATTCCACGAGCGAGGCTGCTTTCCGAACCGAAGTAAAAGGCTTCATCGGCGATGAGCTGCCCGAGGGTCTCGCGCGTACCGGCCTTCCCGGCGCCATGTTCGGCGGTGGTGGCGGCTTCGAAGCTGGGGACCGCGGGCTGCTCAAGAAGTGGCTCGGCAAGCTCAACACGCGCGGCTGGACCGTGCCCGCCTGGCCCACCGAGTACGGCGGCGCCGGAATGAGCGTGATGGAGCAGTTCATCTTCAGCGAGGAGATGGCTATGGCCCGCGCCCCGCGCGGCCTGGGTGGCATCGGCGCCGGCTGGGTTGGCCCGACGATCATCCTCTACGGCAGCGAGGAACAGAAGAAGCAGCACCTGCCAAAGATCGCCAGCGGCGAGGCTGTCTGGTGCCAGGGCTTCAGCGAGCCCCAGGCCGGCTCCGACCTGGCCGGCATTCAAACGCGCGCCGTCCGTGACGGCGACGACTACGTCCTCAATGGCCAGAAGATCTGGACCAGCCTCGCCCACATCGCTGGCTGGTGCATCGTCATCGCGCGCACTGATCCCGACGCGCCGAAGCACAAGGGCATCAGCTACTTCCTGCTCGATATGAAGTCGCCGGGCGTCGAGGTCAAGCCGCTGATCAACATGGCCGGCAGCCACGACTTCAACGAGGTCTTCTTCGACAACGTGCGAGTGCCGCGCGAGTCGCTGCTGGGCGAGGAGAACCGCGGCTGGTACATCAGCACGGCTACGCTCGATTTCGAGCGCTCCAGCATCGCGACGAACGTCAGCCACATCATCGCGGTCGACGAGCTGACCGGGTACGCCGCAGCGCACAACGGCAATGGCTTCCAGCGCAAGCTTCGCTATGAGCTGGCAGACCGCAAGATCGAGGCCGAGGTCGGCCGCCTGATGTCCTATCAAGTCATCTCAATGCAGAGCAAGGGGCTTGTGCCCAATAAGGAAGCCTCGATCGCCAAGCTCTATTCATCAGAGCTCGACGTCCGCATCTGGGGGACTGCCCTGAAGATGCTCGGGCTGCGCGGCCAGCTCCTCAAGGGCAGCAAGCACGCTGAGTTCGAAGGCTCGATCCCGCGCAGCCACATGTACGCAACCACGAGTCCTGTTGGCGGCGGGACCTCGGAGATCCAGCGCAACATCATCGCCATGAGAGGCCTCGGCATGCCGCGTGACTGAAGCATTTTCGTCGTTCGAAGCTCACACCTCTCCCCCTAACCCCCTCTCCGCGAGCAGAGAGGGGGAACAGGACGAACTGTCGCGGAACCACTGGCATAGCCCACCCGGCCAATGGGATCTTCTAAAGGAGCCGGCCCGCGAGATGCGAAAGAAGCCGACCGACGCCGAGCAGGTCCTCTGGCAAAGACTTAGGCGGAAGGCGCTCGGCTTGCGCTTCCGTCGGCAGCATCCGTTAGACCGCTTCATCGTGGATTTCTGCTGTCCGGCGGCAAAGCTTGTCGTCGAGGTCGACGGCGAGATCCACCAAGGACTAACCGAATACGATGCCGAGCGTGAGGGCATCCTCGGCTCGTTCGGCTATCGCGTAGTCCGCTTTCGCAACGAACAAGTTCTATCAGACATCGGTTCAGTTCTCGCTGAGATTCGCAAAGCAACAGTCGAAACTCCCCTCCCTGCTCGCGGGGAGGGGCCGGGGGAGGGGTGAGGGCTTCGAACAGCAACCTCGACTCATAGCCATCTAGGAACTTCGAACACCTGGGAGCAGAAAGGAAAAACAATGGACTTCAACGACTCACCAACCGAGGCCAAGTTCAGGGCCGAAGTCATCGACTTCATCGAGAAGGAAGGCCCCGGCGCCACCGGCAGGGCCGGCGGCGGCGACTACGAAGGGCTCGCCGGCCTCGACGGGTGGTGGAAGAAGCTGGCCTCCAAGGGCTGGATTGCCCCGGCCTGGCCAAAGGAATACGGCGGCGCCGGCATGAGCACCACCGAGCAGTTCATCTTCAACATGGAGATGGCCCAGCGCCGCGCGCCGCGGCCGATGCACATGATCATCGGCCTTGGTATGGCCGGCCCGACCATCATCACCCTCGGTACCGATGAGCAGAAGAAGAAGTACCTGCCTGGCATGCTCGCCGGCACAGACATCTGGTGCCAGGGCTACTCAGAGCCGCAGGCCGGTTCCGACCTCGCCTCGCTGCAAAGCCGGGCCGTGAAGGACGGCGACGACTGGGTGATCAACGGCCAGAAGGTCTGGACGAGCATCGCCCACATGGCCAAGTACATGATCATGCTCGCCCGCACCGACCCCGACGCCCCCAAGCACAAGGGCATCACCTACTTCATCGTCGACATGAAGGCGCCAGGCGTGGAAGTCCGTCCGCTGATCAACATGACCGGCGGCCATGAGTTCAACGAAGTGTACTTCGAGGACGTCCGCGTGCCCTCG
>DASTBR010000255.1:0-16179 GCA_035711945.1 Dehalococcoidia bacterium | reverse complement strand
AGCACCGATTGCTTGGCAAGGGCGATGGCCTCCGCCGGGAACGAAGCAATCTGGTAAGACAGGTCCTCGACGAAGCGTCCCAGCTGATGCGGCGGCAATGCCCGGTTGATCCAGCCGTAGCGCTCGGCCGTGATCGCGTCGAAGTCGTCGCAGCCGAGAACGATCTCCAGCGCCCTGCTGCGTCCTGCCAGCCTCGCCAGGCGCTGCGTCCCGCTGCCGCCGGGGATGATGCCCAGCGCCACCTCTGGCTGGCCCAGCAGGCAGCGCCCTATGGCCCCGAAGCGCATGTCGAGCGAGAGCAGAAACTCGCTGCCGCCTCCGCGCGCTCGGCCCTCGATCTTCGCCATCGTTGCCTTCGGCATCGTGCGGTAGCGGTCGACCATCGCGTGGAAGAAACCAAGCTCGCTACCCCGCGGCTGAGGCTCGGTCGGCAGAGTCAGGATCAGCTCGATATCGGCGTGGGCGATGAAGAAGTCCGGGTTGGCGCTGCTGAAGACGACAACCTTGACCTCGTCGTCCGCCTCGAGCTCCCGGCCAAGACGGTCGAGCTCCTGCATGAGCGCCAGGTCGAACAAGTTGATCGGCGGGTTGTCGATGACGACAAAGGCGACGCCGCGGTCACGCCGAACCTGCAAACAACGGTAGTCCTCGTAAGCCATGCTGGAGCTCCTTTCGAACTACGTGATCCAGCAATCTAAGTGGCTAAATGAATCTAAATTGCCTATAATTGGAGGGCTCGGCATAGCCAACAGAGCAACTGTATAAGGTGGTCGAAGCCATCCGAGGAAAGCACCAGGATACCCCCCACTGGTCGCCTTTGAGCCTGCTCCAGCGGGCTGCATCTTCATCCGCGGAAACTTGCACGGCGACTCTGCCCACGGATCTCCCACACCGCCTTCTCAGGGGCGGATGTTGAGCTTGTAAGAGAGTGATGACTGGATGACGCAACTGCAAGAAAAACCCCGCACCGCCCGCAAGAAGGCCACCCCTAAGAACGGCACCTACACCGCACAGGACATCCAGGTCCTCGAAGGACTCGAGGCCGTCCGCCTGCGTCCGGGCATGTACATCGGTTCCACCGGCCAGAGCGGCCTTCATCACCTCGTCTACGAGGTCGTCGACAACAGCATCGACGAGGCAATGGCCGGCGAATGCACACGAATCGATGTCGTCATTGCCGCCGATGGACGCGTCACGGTCACCGACAACGCCCGCGGCATCCCGGTCGACAAGCACAAGAAGACCGGCCTCTCCGCTCTCGAGACCGTCATGACCACACTCCACGCCGGCGGCAAGTTCGGCGGTGGCGGCTACAAGGTCTCTGGAGGCCTGCACGGCGTTGGTGCGTCGGTCGTCAACGCGCTCTCCGAGGAGGCCTGGGTTGAGGTTCGCCGCGACGGCAAGATCTACCGCCAGGAGTACAAGTTCGGCAAGCCCACGACACCCGTAAAAGTCGTCGGCAAGAACGGTCATGGCCCGCACACCGGCACGACCACGTCGTTCATGGCCGACCGCTCGATCTTCCGTGAGGCGCTCAGCGAAGAAACGAGTGTCCCCGACTACGACTTCACTGTCCTCGCCCAGCGTTTCCGCGAGGCTGCCTACCTGACGAAGGGCGTCTGGATCAGCTACCGCGACGAGCGCATCGACCGTGAGGTCAACTTTTACTTCGAGGGCGGAATCAAGAGTCTCGTTCGCCACGTCAACCGCGATCGCGCCGTGCTCAACCCCAGCCCGATCTACATCGAGCGCATGGTCGGTGAGACTTCGGTAGAGGTCGCCCTTCAGTACAATGACGGCTTCCAGGAGAGCATCTTCACCTTCGCCAACTCGATCAACACGATCGACGGCGGCTCTCACCTCACGGGCTTCCGTGCGGCCCTCACGCGCGCGCTCAACACTTACGCCACCAAGCAGAAGCTCCTCAAGGAGAACGAGGCCAACCTGACGGGCGACGATGTCCGCGAGGGACTGGTCGCAGTTGTCAGCGTTAAGCTTCCCGACCCACAGTTCGAGGGCCAGACCAAGGGTCGCCTCGGCACCCCTGAGGTCAAGTCGCAGGTCGAGTCGGCCGTCTTCGAGGACCTCCAGGTCTACCTGGAGGAGCATCCCCAGGAAGGCCGTCGCATCATCGAGAAGTGCGTCCTGGCCCAGCGCGCCCGCGAGGCGGCGCGCAAGGCGCGCGACCTCGTCGTCCGCAAGGGCGCGCTCGAGGGCGGCATGCTCCCCGGCAAGCTCGCCGACTGCTCCAGCTCAGATCCTGAGGAGTCCGAGCTCTACCTGGTCGAGGGCAACTCGGCCGGCGGCACGGCCAAGGAGGGCCGCGACCGGCGTTTCCAGGCCATCCTGCCCCTGCGCGGCAAGATCCTCAACGTCGAGAAGGCGCGCGAAGACAAGATGCTCGGCCACGAGGAGATCCGTGCCATCATCACCGCCATCGGCATCGGTGTCGGCGAGAGCAAGATGATGGACAAGCTCCGCTACCACCGAATCATCATCATGACCGACGCCGACGTCGACGGTTCGCACATCCGCACACTGCTGCTGACGTTCTTCTACCGCCAGATGCCTGAGCTGATCCGCGACGGCCGCCTGTTTATCGCCCAGCCTCCGCTCTATCGGATGAAGAACGGCAAGAAGCTGGAATACGTCTACAGCGACAAGGACAAGGATCGTATGCTCGCCCGCGCCGGCGAGTGGAAGATCGACCAGCGCTACAAGGGCCTGGGCGAGATGAACGGTATCCAGCTCTGGGAGACCACTATGGACCCCGAGAAGCGCATCCTGCTCAAGGTCGACATTACCGACGCCGAGCTCGCCGACCGCATCTTCACCGACCTCATGGGCGAGGAAGTCGACCCGCGCAAGAAGTTCATCCAGGGCCACGCCACCCAGGTCAAGAACCTCGACATCTAGCCATAGAGCGCTTCGGCCGAGTAACTCTCAAGCGGCAGTACAACCTCTGTAGCCACTTGGATCACCTGCCTGTCGTCCGTCACAAGCCGCACGCCCCTCATGTCCGCCAGGCCTGCATACGCTGCGTCGTAAGCAGATAGACCGCGCGCGGTCCACTCCGCAATCGTCCGCGGGTCCGCATCGGCGGTAGTGAATGCCATCATCTCGACCTCGTCCACCATCAGCTGCAATGCTTCGAGGGTCCATCCCCATCGCCGCGCCGCCGTGTTGATCATTTCGAGAATGAAAAGAGAAGGAGTCCAAATCTGAGCGGTTCCAGCGCGATGGTCTGCCAGGAGTGCCTGCGCCTTGTCCGACAGTCGCTCATCGCGGAACCATTTGGCGGCCACGGAGGCATCGACGACGACGCTGGTCAATGAGAATCGCGTTCTTCGCGGAACTGATCCGTGAGGTCTCCTTCGCCCATGCCGTACTTTCCCGCAAGCTCGCGAATACGGTTCACGGCGAGCTCGATCCGAGCCTGTTGTTCGGGACTGCGCCCGCCGACCTCCCGGGAGGCGAGTTGACTAAGGAACGCGCTACGCGACAGGTGCCGTTTCCGAGCGGCTTCGTCAACCTTCGCCAGGAGCTCGTCGTCGATGGAGACCAAGACCTTGACCATAGGCCCAGTATATCTCGATATCTCCAACGGCTGTAGAGGATACCTCTAGTCTCAGAGCTGCCGATATGACGCGCTTCTACGCCGAGACCCATCCTGACATCGGACAAGAGCTCCGCGAGCCGACCGATCAGCTCGCCTACTTCCTGTCGTTCGCCGTCGCTGAGCGCTACGGCGCCCAGCACGACCTGGCGAAGGCAGCGAACCTGATCAAGATCCGCCACAAGGTCGACATGAACCCGCTCCTTAACTTCGTCGACCGCCAGGTGGAAGGGCCGCAGGAGCGGAAGGCGTTCGAAGAGACGTCCTGGCAGGAGCCCGAGCGACTCGCCCGCTCAATCCGCGCGACCCTCGACGCCATAGAGGCTGATGCGAAGGTTGCTTCCTATCTCGCCGGCTATTCGCAGGTTGTGCCGAAGCTGGAGGAGCTCTGGGAACTTTGCCTCGCGGCGATGGAGTCGGGCGCAGAAGTCCGCCTCTCGTTCGACCTCGAATCCGAAGGGCTTAAGGAACCGCTGGTCTTCGGCGAAGAATCCCCGAGCGGCAACGGCGTCTAGACTGCGAAGATGGGTTGCCTTGCTCGGATTGCTATTCTCTCGGCCGCTGTTTACTTCGTGCGCCAGCTGCTCGCTGGTCGGCGCTCTCGCAGTGAGGACGAAGAGCCCGAAGATCAGCCGCCGGTGCTTTAGGCCGGCTCTTCGTTGAACTCTTCTTCGAGTTCAGCCTCGGTCGTCAGCATCGTCCAGCCGATCCAGAAGGCCAGTGCGGAGATGCCGCCGAGTGCCGCCATCACAGGCAGAGCCAGCGCAGCGTAGCTGCGCCGCGCGACGCCCCAGAAGAAGAGAATCATCTCGGCTATCGCGCCGAACATGATCATCGCGCCTGCCATCTGGGTTCGGTCCATCTTTTCTCCTCGGTCTAGGCGTTCCGCAGCTCGGGCGGAAGAAGGTTTGGGATTCCCTCGCTGATCGGGTAGTTCTCGTTGCATTTCGCGCAGTGAAGGCTGCCCGTGGCGACCTCTCCCCGCTCATCCTCCTCATCCACGGTGAGCTGAAGGGGACTCTTACAAACGGGGCAGGCCAGGATCTCGACGAGGTCTTTGCGCATTTTCGAATCTCCGCGGACGGCCTGCTCAATTCTCAGCAATGCTGCTAGGAGACGCAAACGAGCCTGGTCACCAGCGCCTTATGTTCATAAGCCTGTTCACGCAGCCTGCGATGAAATGCTCACTTTGCTAGGATCGGCTTAGGAACAGGGGCGACCGGCGTTCCTGTCCTAATCTCCCCAAGGACGCGTATTGAGCCAGCCGCAAATACCGCCCTTAAGCGGCTCCAGCAGGAGTGTTTGTGCAGGATAGCCTGCGCGAAGCCTGTGGAGTCTTTGGAGTCTTCGCGCCCGGCGAAGACGTAGCTCGCCTAACCTTCTACGGTCTGTACGCCCTCCAACACCGCGGCCAGGAGAGCGCTGGCATCGCCACAACCGACGGCCGCAAGCTCCACGTTCGCACCGGCATGGGGCTGGTCTCACAGGTCTTCGATGAGTTCGACCTTGGCTCCCTGCCCGGCAAGATGGCGATCGGCCACACCCGCTACTCGACTACGGGTTCGAGCCGCATCATCAACGCCCAGCCGTTGCGCGTCGTCGGACCCAACGGCGAACTGGCGCTGGCCCACAACGGCAACGTCATCAACACAGAGATCCTTCGCCAGAGCATGGAGCGCGAAGGGTTCGTCTTCAGCACCACCAGCGACAGCGAGGTCATCGCTGAGATGCTCGCCGCAGCGCCGGGCGAGGACTGGCAGGAACGCTGGCAGCACACGATGCGGCGTCTCGAAGGCGCTTACAGCCTCGTCGTCCTCACGCCCGATTCGTTGATGGCCGCGCGTGATCCGATGGGTGTCCGCCCCCTCTGCCTTGGCAAACTGCCTCAGGGTTGGGTGGTGGCGTCTGAAAGCTGCGCGCTCGACAACCTTGGCGCGACGTTCATCCGCGAGGTCGAGCCCGCCGAGGTCATCCGCATCAGCGACCAGGGACTCGAGACCTTCATCGCGACCGAGCCGATGAAGCGCTCGTCCTGCATCTTCGAGAACATCTACTTCGCGCGCCCCGACAGCGTTATGATGGGCAATCTGCTCTATCCCCAGCGCATGGCAATGGGCGCTGAGCTCGCCAGGTCCCATCCGGTTGAGGCGGACCTCGTCATAGGCGTGCCCGACACAGGCACCCCGGCTGCTGTGGGCTACTCCGCCGAATCCGGCATCCCCTTCCGCGAGGGAGTCGTCAAGAACCGTTACGTCGGCCGGACATTCATTCAGCCCGACCAGCGCATTCGTGAGCGCGGCGTCAACCTGAAGTTCAATCCACTGCGCGAGGTTCTCGACGGCAAGAGGGTGGTCGTCGTCGACGACAGCATCGTCCGCGGCACCACCAAGCCTCGCTTCGTCCAGATGTTGCGCAAGGCAGGCGCCAGCGAGGTCCACGTCCGTATCTGTTCGCCGCCCATCGTCAGCCCCTGCTACTTCGGTGTTGATATGGCCACGAAGTGGGAGCTGATCGCCGCCCAGAAGAGCAACGAGGAAGGCGAGGTAGACATCGAGGCTATCCGCGTTCACATCGGCGCTGACTCCTTGGGCTACCTCTCCATGGAAGGCCTGATGCGCGCCGTTCAGGCGCCTGAGAAGAACTTCTGCACCGCATGCTTCACCGGCAAGTACCCTATCTCGGTTCCGTTGCAGATGGACAAGCTCGCCTTCGAAAACGGAAAGACGGAGGCTGCTACGCCTATCAGCTCTCTGGACTCGCCCCTTACGCGGGTCGACGCCTGACACGTGCCCCGGGGGCAGACCTCTGATTCAGCCGCTCTGACCTACGCCGGCGCGGGCATCAACCTGGCCGCCCGCGAGGCTATGGTCGAGCGCATCCGCGAGCTCACCTCAACGTCTGACCCTCGCGTGCTGGCAGGCGTCGGTCCCTTTGCCTCGCTCTTTCGTCTGGCCGGCTACCGGGATCCTGTAGTGGCTGCCAGCATCGACAGCGTCGGCACGAAGCTACGGCTGGCGATAATCATGGACCGCTTCGACGGAATCGGCGCCGACATCGTCAACCACTGCGTAAACGACGTGCTGACCAGCGGCGCCGAGCCACTTTTCTTCCTCGACTACATCGGCAGCAGCGAGCTTGACGACGAGACGAAGCTGGAGCTCGTGGCAGGCATGGCCCAGGCCTGTCGCGAGGCAGGCTGCGTCCTCATCGGCGGCGAGACGGCTGACTTGCCCGGCGTTTACGGCGCAGGCGACTTCGACCTTGTCGGCGTCATGGTCGGCGCTTGCGAGCGCGAGAAGATACTCGGCCCCGAAAAGGTGAAGGATGGTGACGTCCTGGTCGGCCTTCCCTCCAACGGCCTCCACACAAACGGCTACTCGCTGGTCAGGCGGGCCTTCGAGGTGGGCCTGGATGGCGACCCGGTAGCCGACCGGCGCGTGCTCGAACGGTACTACGAAGAACTGGGCGAAACCCTGGCCGATGCGCTGCTGCGGCCGCATCGCTCCTACCTCGCCGAGGTCCACCCGTTGATCGAGGACCTTCACGCGATCGCCCACGTCACTGGCGGCGGCATCGACGGCAACCTGTCGCGCATCGTGCCGGATGGCTTGACCGGTGTGGTCAGACTCGGTACGTGGACAGCGCCGCCCATCTTCGATCTGATCGCCCGCGGCGGGATTGATCGTGGGGAGCTATATCGGGTTTTCAACATGGGCCTGGGCATGATCCTGGCAGTCCCCGCAGACAAAGCCGATCACGTCCTCAGCCAGATAGAGGGGGCGTCAGTCGTCGGCGAGATCCGTCCCGGCCAGGAGAAAACCGTGCTCGAGGGTGCGCCGTGAGGGCGATCCTAAGCGTCTTCGACAAGTCGGGGCTCGTCGGCTTCGCCAAAGGTCTGTCCGCCCTCCAAACAGAGCTTTACAGCACCGGCGGAACACAGACCGCCCTCTCCGAGGCTGGCCTTCGCGTCAACAGCGTCTCGGACCTCACGGCCTTCCCGGAAATCCTCGATGGGCGTGTGAAGACCCTGCACCCAGCCGTTCACGCTGGCATACTCGCCCGGCGCGACGTCAGGGCTCACATGCGTACGCTCGACGAACAGTCGATCTCCCCAATCGATGTCGTCGTCTCCAATCTCTATCCCTTCGTGCAGACGGTCACGCGCAAGAACGTCAGCCTCGAGGACGCCCTCGAGAACATCGACATTGGCGGCCCGACGATGATCCGCGCCGCAGCCAAGAACTTCCCGCACGTAGTAGTCGTTGTCGACCCCGACGACTACGGCTGGGTGCTGGAAAAGCTCCAGGCTGACGATCTCAAGCTGGACGATCGCAAGCGGTTGGCCCTCAAGGCCTTCCAGCACGTCGCGGTCTACGACACCGCGGTCTCCGAGTATCTGCGCGACAACGATGAATTCCCTGACGAGTTGACGGTCGCGCTCAGCAAGACCTCCGATCTGCGCTATGGCGAGAATCCTCACCAGGCCGCAGCGGCCTATCGCCTCGAGAGTGTGCGCAGACCCGCGCCGTGGGGTATCAGCTCAGCCGAGCAGCTCCACGGCCTGGAAATGTCTTACATCAACTACCTCGACGCGGACGCCGCCTGGGAGGCCGCGATGGACTTCCCACGCAGCGCCTGCGTCATCGTCAAGCATGCCACGCCGTGTGGCATCGCCACTGCCCGCGACCCGGCCACCGCCTACAAGGGCGCCTTCGAAGGCGATCCAGTTTCCGCCTACGGCGGCATTGTTGCTCTCAACGGAACATTGACTGCCGGCGTCGCCGAAGCCATGAAGGGCGTGCGCTTCGACATCATCATGGCCCGCGATTACGACCAGAGCGCTCTGGATCGACTAAAGAAGCGGCGCGAAACGAGGCTGCTGCGCATTACCAATCCAGACTCCGAGAACCGTGGCTGGTCCTACCGCAGCATCGCCGCGGGGATGTTGCTTCAGGAGCCCGATCGCTACGTCGACGAAGACGTACCGATGGTGGTCGTCAGCCAGCGACCACCCTCGGAGGAAGAGCGCAAAGCGCTCGTCTTCGCCTGGAAGTGTGTCAAGCACGTCAAATCGAACGCCGTCGTCCTCTGCGACCGCAACAAGATGGTCGGCGCCGGACACGGCCAGCCCAACCGGGTCAATAGCACTATGCTGGCTATTAGGGCCGCCGGAAGAAGGGCGAAGGGATCAGTCCTCGCCTCCGACGCCTACTTTCCCTTTCCAGACAGCGTTGAGCTCGCGGCCGAAGCCGGAGTCACGGCGATCATTCAGCCGGGCGGCTCAATCCGCGACAAAGAAACTTTCGAGGTGGCAGACAACGCCGGAATGGCAATGGTCCTGACCGGCGTGCGCCACTTCAGACACTAAACCTCCCCAGGAGTGACGTTTGTGACTGTCACAGAACAAGGAATCCTCAATCTCGAAGACATGGTTGCCGGGCTGAGCCCAGACGACCGCGCGCTTTGCGACCGCATTCTCCAGATCAGCTCGGTTTACGGCCGCCTCAACCCGCCCGAGGAGATGAAGCCCTGGATCCGCAACCAGTTCGGTTCAGTCGAGGCGACTCTTGAGCAGAAGGTCATCAAGGTCACCAATCAGGTGACGCTCGAGGGCACCCTCTACAACTGGCTGCGTTCGAGTCGGCCGATGTGGCGCGGCAGCGACATCAACATCGCCCAGGAACTGCTGGACATGGGCTACGACCCGCTTGCCGACCCCTACACGGGCACGCCTGAGGACGAGTTCGGCCGCGTCGAGGGTCGCTACTGCGTCACCTGTTCCAACATCGCTAAGTTCGACGGCTTCCACGGACTGATCGTCTTCAACGAGAAGCACCCCCTGAAGTTCGACCGCGAGCAGGTGCGCGACTACCTCGAGACGGGCGACCTCTGGGCGCAACGGGCCCACGAGGCCGACCGCTCGGCCATGTACTACCTGTTCATCTGGAACTGCCTCTGGCGCGCCGGCGCCTCTCTGCTCCACGGCCACGCCCAGGTAATGCTCGGACGCGACCTCCATTATCCCCGCGTCGAACAGCTGCGCCGCTCGGCGCTCTTCTACCAGGCCCAGTTCCGCACCAACTACTTCCAGGACCTGTTCCGTCTGCACGAGGCGTTAGGCTGCGCCTTCGAGCGCAACGGAGTGCAGTTCATCGCCAGCCTGACGCCGGTCAAGGAGAACGAGGTCCTGATCTTCGGTGAAGCCGGCACACGCTCGCTGGCTGACGCGGCCTACGACGTGCTTGCCACGCTGCGTGACAAGATCGGCGTCACCTCCTTCAACATGGCGCTCTACGGTCCGCCGATGGCCGAGACCGAGGAGAACTGGGAAGGCTTTCCGACGGTCATCCGTATCGTCGACCGCGGCGACCCCAAGAGCCGCACGGCCGACTTCGCTGCCATGGAGATCTACGCGGCCTCGGTCGTCTCGCACGACCCGCTGCGCCTCGCTGCCCTGCTTCAGGCGGAGGTCGGTAACGTCTAACTCGTCCGGCGACTGCCTGCTCTGCCGGCCTGATGACGCCGACGCCGAGCTGGGCCGCGTTGAGGTCTGGTCCGACGAGCTGTGGCGTCTGACGACGAGCGTCGCCAAAGGACCGCTACGCGGCTTCTCCTACCTGGAGCCCCGCCGCCACATCCCCTATCTCAGCGATCTGAGCGGTGAGGAAGCGACGACTTTCGGCGCCGCGATCGCCAGGGCGACATCGGCCCTGAAAGAAGCGACCGGTGCGAAGCTGGTCTACGTATATGTCTTCGGCGGCGGCATCCCCCACCTCCACCTTCACCTCGCCCCGCACCTCGAGGACGACGCCCTCAACACGCAGATGATTCGCGGCGAAGTTACAGAAAAGAAGCTCCCCGGGGGCGCGACCGCAATCTTCAGCAAGGACTTCCCTTCTTACTCAGAGGCCGAGCTTAGGAGCGTAGCCGAGGCGATAAGAGCGATCCTCGCCCGGGACTAAGCGCCGGGGCGTTCGCCCATGTAGGCAGCCAGGGCTGCCTGCCACGGTCGCATCTTCTTCATACCGAGATTCTCTAGCTTGCTATCGGCAAGCACAGAGTATGCCGGTCGTGGCGCAGCCGCTGCCCATTCTGCTGCGGTGGTCTTGGAGACGTCAGCTTCCAGTCCGGCGACTCGCACGATCTCGACGGTGAACTCGTACCACGAGCACTGGCCCGCGTTCGTAAGGTGATAAGTTCCGTATGCTCCGGTTCCCACCAGTTCCCGAAGCTTCTGGGCGAGGTCGCGCGTGTAGGTCGGCGACAGGATCTCGTCGCCCACGACCTTCCACGAGCGGCCCTCGCGGGCGAAGCGCAGCATCGTCTCGACAAAGTTCCCGCCTTTGCCGCTGGAACCCGCCCAGCCGTAGAGACCCGACGAGCGGACTATGAAGTGGCGGTCGGTCGTCTCGCGGACCAGGGCTTCGCCGGCCGCCTTGCTGATGGCATAAGCGCCTTGCGGTGAGACCGGTTCGTCCTCCGCATGCGGTTCGGTTCCGTGGCCAAACACGTAGTCGGTGCTGATGTAGACGACTGCGGCGCCAGCTTTGACCGCGGCGTCCGCCACGTTCTTGGCGCCCTCGGAGTTCACCGCGAAAGCCTGTAGTGGCTCCTTCTCCGCATCATCCACGCGAACGTATCCCGCGTTGTCGATCACGATCTCGGGCTTTGCCTTGGTTACCGCCTCGAAAACGCGCGAGCGGTCCACGACATCGCACTCCTCATGGCGCAGCGCGACGACCTCATCATCTGTCCAGGTATCGACGATATCGGCGCCGAGCTGCCCGCCCGCGCCGAGAAGGAGAACCTTCACCCTAGACCACGAAGGGGTTGGTCTCTTCCTTCGAGACCGTTAGCAGGAGCTGCAGTTCCTCGAAGCCTCCCACCAGCGGCCCCCACCAGCGCTCGGCGCGGTATTGGGTAGAGCGGTCTTCGTTGGCCAGTGCCTCCATCACACCCGAGAAGAGGATCCTCAGCGGGTTGCGCGTGGCGAACATTCCCTTGACTGCCTGGTGCGCCAGCCGGGTGTAGTCAATGTGGAAACGAGCCCGCAGGCGCCGATTTTCCCATGGCGACCCCGGCTCAAATCCCTCGAAGAACTGCGTGTTGAACGCATGGCCGGCCTCGGGATCTTTCCAGATGTTCAAACTGCCGCTGCTGTGAGGAACGGTCAGGTAGACCGCAGCTCCGGCCCGGGCGACCCGCCAGATCTCCTCCATCAGCAGCAAGGGATCGTCGACAGTCTCGAGGATTCGAAACGCGTAGATGGCGTCGAACGAATTGTCCTGGAACGGCAGTCCACGATTGGGGTCGTAGACCAGATCGCGGCGCGCGTCGCGAACCGTCCCTGCTCGGATGGCCGCTCTGTTCCGGCTGCGGGTCCGGCCGATGTCGAGCAGGAAGTCCACTGTGCCTCAGGATCGAGAATCGTCAAACTAGAATCCAGAATTCGCGAGGCGGGGAGGGTGGCATCCAGACAATCGACCGCAAGCTGCTCGGGCTACGTCGCCACGAGACGCTGCTCGACGTGGGCTCCGGCGACGGCCGCCACCTCCTGGAGTGGGCACGCCGCCACTACAAGCTGATCGCCTTTGATATCGCCCGCTACGACCTCAAGCGCGGCAAGTACATCCAGGGACTGATGCTGGGCCAGGACCAGCTGCGCGGTCAGATTGACTGGATCGAAGGCGACGGCAACCATCTGCCGTTCCCCGATAACTCGCTCGACCGCATGATCTGCACCGAGGTCCTGGAGCACGTCCCCGATTACCGTCAGCTGCTGCGCGAGATGCTCCGCGTGCTAAAGCCGGGCGGCACTATCGCCTTCAGCGTGCCCACGCCGCACACCGAGAAGGTCTACTGGGCCCTGTCGTGGGAATACTGGCACTCCGAGGGCGGCCACGTTCGCATCTTCCAGCCCGGACAGGTCATCAAAGAGATCCGCGAGGCCGGCTTCAAAGTCGCCGCGGTCCGCTTCAAGCACGGCTTTCACGCGCCCTACTGGGTGCTGCGCTGCGCCTTCGGCGTGGACAACGAGCGGGCCTTCTTCACGCGAATGTACTTCCGGGTGCTCAACCTGACCATCGTCCGCCAGTCCCGCTGGATGGATCGCCTGGAGGCCCTGACTGACTACGTCTTCCCCAAGAGCGTCGTCGTCTACGCCCGCAAGGCGCCCTAGACCGGCAAGCGATCCAGCGGGAACGGGGGGTTCGCCAGCGGCCGCGCGGCGATCGAGATCAGCAGTGCAGCGTTGTCATCTCCCGCGATGCGGTTGAGGTGAAGCTGCCCGCACGACTGGCAGCGATGGATCACCACCCAATCCTCCTCTCGCACCGCGATCGAGATCGGCTCCATCTTGCCGCCGCAATCTGAGCGCCTATCACCCGGGCGGTCATCGACGTGCTTACTCCACAGGCAGTGCGGGCAATGGTTGCGGTGCCTCGTGCCGTAAGGCTGGTCATCGACCATGCGGCCGCAGTACACACACTTGAACTCATCGCCCTTCGCCAAGACCCACCTCCGTCCTCAAGATTATGTGCGCCGCCGCCCATCGGCCTCTTACAAGGGCAAACGCTACGTTAGATGGGAATGTCGAACGACCGCCCCCTGCGCATCGCCATGCTCATGTACCAGGGCAACATGTACTCCGGCGGGCAGGGAATCTACCTCCACTACCTCTCCCGCGAGCTCGTCGAGATGGGCCACGAGGTCCACGTCCTCGCGGGCCCGCCTATGCCCGAGCTCGATCCTCGCGTCCACCTGCACCAGATCGAGAGCTGGTCGACCTGGATGCTGATGGACGACAAGGAAGGCTACGTCCGGCGCATGCAGAAGCAGCCTCTGGGCATGTTCCACCCGCTCAACTTTATCGAGTACCTGACCACGCGGGGCAGCGTTTTCTCGCTGATCGTGGCCTTCAGCATCCGCGCCTACATGAAGCTGCGACAGCTTCACCAGGAGAAACCGTTCGACCTCGTCCACGACAACCAGTCGATGGGCTTCGGCAGCCTGGCCATCAAGGCCCTCGGCCTTCCCATGGTCGTTACCATCCACCACCCGCTGCCCGTCGACCGCGTCAACGCCATCATCCAGGCACGTAACCCCTACGAGCGCGTGCGCCATGTGATGTTCTACCCGGTCGGCATGCAGGAAATGGTGGCCAGGCGCATGGACGGCATCATCACCGTCTCCAACGCCTCCGCACGGAAGATTGAAGAGACCTTCGGCCTCTCCGCGGACGACATGCACGTCGTCTACAACGGCATCGACACAGACGTCTTCCGCCCGATGCCCGAGGTGCCCGTGGAGCCTCGAGCCATTGTCTGGGTTGGCAATTCCGAGGACCGGAACAAAGGCGTCAAGTACCTCCTTGAAGCCGCTGCCATCCTTCGCGACCAGGGCATCGATTTCCGTCTCGTTCTCAAGGACCGCGACCGCAAGTACCTGAAGTACGCCCCGAGCATCATCAGCAGGCTTCACCTCGGCACACGCACTACCTTCCTCACGCGCATGCCGGCAAGCGAGCTGGCCCGCCTCTACAACCGAGCCGAGATCGTCGTCTCGCCGTCTGTCTTCGAGGGCTTCGGCCTTCCCGCCGCCGAGGCGATGGCCTGCGGCAAGCCGGTCATAGCCACGACCGGTGGCGCCTTCCCCGAGGTCATCGAAGATGGCGTGTCTGGCCTCCTCGTTCCGCCCGCGGATCCTGTGGCTCTGGCAGGAGCCATGAAGTCTCTGCTCGAAAGTCCCGAGGAGCGTGAGCGCTTGGGTCGCGGAGGCCGCGAGCGCATCGAAACGACCTTCAACTGGCGTCACGCAGCGGAGGAGACCGTCAGGGTCTACCGCCAGGTGCTCGCGCACCGCGGTGAGAGCGTCCCGGATATGGAACGCGTCGAGGAGCTTGTCTAGGGCTTGTCTGGCAGCGACGGATATGAGAGGTCCGGCTGAGTCTCGGATTCCGGCTTCACCGGTGTCAGCGCCAGGGTAAGCCCAACCCAGATCGCGACGAGAATAAAGACGAAGACGCCGCCGATCACCGGTATGGCGAGCGTCCAATAGCTTCGCCTGAGCAGGCCAACCACGAACGCCGTGGCCATCGTGGCGGAGCCGGCACAAACGAGTGCCCCGGTCTGGCGGGTGCTGTCGTATCTGGGCAAGTGAAACCTCGTTAGAGAGATCGGTGGGTAAGATGGATCGTAGGTTTGGGTATCACGGTCGTCAATTTGGCGACAGAGAAGTGACGGAGCGCACCTAGGCACTTGTCGTACGCGATCGTATTCCTGCTCGGCGCACTGCTGGCCGCCCTGGCCACAGCGACGATGCGCTTCCGTCCCAACATCTCGCGCCTGACGTCACGGCGCGACCAGCATCGCAGGTTGCGCGACAAGCCTCGCGTCGGTGGCCTTGCCATCTTCCTCGCCTTCGTCATGGCGCCTTTGCTTGCGGCCGCCCTCTTCAGCGACGTCGCCGACATCGTCGAGACCGATTGGGAGGCGCTGGCAGCGCCCCTCATCGCCGGCGGGATCATCGTCGTCCTCGGCGCCTACGACGACGTCTGGGTCGCCGATTTCAAGACCAAGTTCATGGGTCAGGCTCTCGCCGGCGTCGTCCTCTTCCTGATGGACTATCGCATCGACGAGCTGGGCATCCCATGGGGCTCCGGCTCTGTCGAGTTCGGGACCGGCTGGGCCGCGCTCCCGCTTACGCTGTTCTGGGTCATCCTCGTTAGCAACGCCGTCAACCTGGTCGACGGCAAGGATGGCGTAGCTGCCGGTGTCGGCGTCATTGCCACATCCGCACTTGCCATCGTCGCGCTTGACGTCGATCGCGACCTGCAGGCGCTGCTGCTGTTCGCGCTTGCGGGGGCGACCCTCGGCTTCCTGCCATTCAACTTCCCGCCCGCCCGCCGCCTGCTCGGCGATTCGGGCGCGCTTTTCATAGGCTTTACGGTCGCAGCACTGTCAATCGAAGCCGCCCGCGGTCCGGGCGGTGCGATGTTCTTCGCGATTCCGATCCTGGTCCTGGGCTTCCCGTTGTTCGACACCCTGCTCGCCGCCGTCCGCCGCTTCCTGGAGAGCCGCCACCCCTTCTTTGGCGACGAGGACCACATCCACCACCGAATCGAGCGCGTCCTCGGCTTCGGTCCTCGCCAGCTCGTTATCTCCCTCTGGGGAATAACAGCCCTCTTCGCTGCGGCCGGCCTTTCGCTCCACCTGATCGAGGGCTTCGTTATGGAGGTCCTGGCCTTTACCACCTTCGCCGGGCTGATCCTTGGCATCACAGTCGCGCTTGAGTACCACGGCTCGATGTGGAACGCTCCGCGTCTCCACCCGATTCGCCGCCGGCTCGGTCTCCGGACCGACCAGATCCCTGCCTTCGATCCGGCCGAGGTTAGCCCTCGCGAGGCCGTCGCTCCTGTAAGCGACGACGACTCCCTGCGCGGTTAGCCTCAAATCCTCAGCTACGGCCTAGGAGGCAAACTTGCAACACGTTTCGCTCGGCCGGACCGGCCTCAAGGTCTCCCGTCTCTGCCTCGGCACAATGACCTTCGGCGTCCAGGCCGACGA
>DASTBR010000254.1:0-2596 GCA_035711945.1 Dehalococcoidia bacterium | reverse complement strand
GGGCCTGTCTGTCTTGCGGTTTGGTGATCAGCCACGGCCTGAAACAAACGACGGGCGTCGCGGCGGTATGTATCGCGCAGGACTCCATAGAGACCTGATTGGTAAACGAAGTCGTTCATTATTTCTCTCTCCGTTCAGATGAATGAACAGTCATTCACTTGCGTGAATGGTCATTCATTTACTAGCTCGTGTCAAGCCTCGCGATGCGGAGGGCCTGTTAAATTTCGCGTTCGGTCGCGGCAGTCGAGGCGCTGCGCCCGCGCCGAGCTCGACGGACGTGACCGTAGACGTACCAGATGACAAGAGCGCCAAGCACGATGAATACGGGTATCTCAGCAGGCCTGCTCCACTCCCGCAGGTCCTCATAGTTGCTACCCAGCGCATAGCCCGCAGCTGCCAGCGCAGTTGACCAGACAAATGATCCCGCGAACGTCAGCAGCGAGAACTGCAACAGCGGCATGCGCACGATACCGGCCGGGATACTGACGATCGTCCGCACCAGCGGGATCATCCGGCAGAAGAAAACGATCTGCAGCCCGTAGCGCTCGAACAACTCGTCGGCTCGGTCGAGGTCGCTCTTCGAGACGAAGATGTAGCGGCCATAGCGCTCGAGGAAGGGACGGCCGAGCCAGTCAGAAATGCCGTAAACAATAAGAGAGCCCAGCAACGTCCCCAGCGCGCCGAGGGCACCAGCCAGCAGCACCCAATGCACGCCGAGACCTTCGTCTTCGATCAGGAACCAGCCCGCAAAGGGCATGATCAGCTCGCTGGGAATCGGCGCCGCCGGGAGCGCGGCTTCGACCGTCATCAGGAGGACAATGCCCGGCCAGGAGAGGACTTCATACGCCCACTCGATGAAGTCGAGCATGGCGTCCTCGACTGTCTGGATAAGGTCCTGGATGGCGTCGATCAGTGCGGCCGGGCTCCGTCAGGGGCTCTTTCGAGTGTCACAGGCCACTCTCGGCCGATCAACGCAACCGCCTAATGCTGGGCAGCGTTCTCGTCGAGCTCGCGAATTCGCTGGCCGAGGGCCCTGACAACGGCGCCGCGCAGCTCCGCCGAGGTCTCCATCAGGTCGTCGAACGACGGCTTGCGGACAATCAAGAGCTTCATGTCGGCGGCCGCTTCAACGGTTGCCGTGCGCGGCCCGCCGTCGATCAGGGAGATCTCCCCGAAGAAGTCGCCGGGCCCGAGCTCGGCCATCTGCTGTCCATCAGCTACCACCCGGGCTTTCCCATCCTCGATGACGAAGAAGTCGAGGCCGCGCTCGCCCTGCTTGGCCAGCACGGTGCCTTTGGGCACATCCACCTCGTCGGCGATCGCCGCGACATGTTCGAGCTGACGACGATTGGCGTGCGCGAAGATGGGAATCGCTTCGAGCCGTTTGACCTTCTGGTCCGCTGAGATGGCCATGTTCGACCTCGCAAATTGGCTTGAACGCGTGGAGTATATGACGAACGCCGCCCAACTTCACTGAAACACCGGCTGAGCGGCGCACAGCCTACGCTAAGAGCAGAGGCTCCTCCCACAGAATGTTCCTCGCCTATGAGCGACTCCTCGATGTCGATACAGTCGCCTTCTTCGTCTTCGTCCTCGCGGCGTTTGGCGCTTTCGTGGTCGGGACGACCTTCCACGAGTTCTCGCACGCGGCCTCTGCACTCGCTCTGGGCGACCGCACGGCACAGGCCGCGGGGCGAGTGACCCTGAACCCCGTCGCCCACCTGGATCCGCTGGGCACGATCTTGCTCATCTTCGCGGGCTTCGGCTGGGGCAAGCCGGTGCCGGTGAACCCCTACCGATTGCGCGGTGGACTGCAGGCCTCTGCGATGGTCTCGTTCGCCGGTCCGCTGGCAAACTTCATCGTCGCGGCTGTGGCGACACTGATCCTGCGTCTCACGCCGATCCCCGTAAGGCACCCGTTCGACGCCAGCGCGTACCTGAGCGTGGACTGGACGACAAACGACTACATCGGGTTGCTTCTGTCGGCCACGGTCTTCTTCAACATCATTCTCGGGGTGTTCAACCTGCTGCCGATCGCTCCGCTGGATGGCTTCAAGGTGGCCCTGGGCATCCTCCCCCGCGACCTCGCCCTGGAGTACAGCAAGACTGAGCGGTATGGACCCGGGATCCTGCTGGTCGTGATCTTCGTGCTACCTCTGATGCTCGGCGTAAGTATCATTTTCCCGATCGTCAGGTTCCTGTCAGACCTGCTGCTGGGAACCTGAGCAAGCCAATGGACGAAGCAACTCCGCGTCAAAAGATCGTCATCATCGGCCTCGGACTGATCGGCGGCTCGATTGGCCTTGCGCTGAAGGGCGCGAATCTCGCCAACATTCGCGTCGTGGGCCACGACGTCGACGGCCGCGCCATGAGCAAAGCGAAGAAGCGCGCCGCTGTCGACGATACCGACAGCAACATCGTCACGGCGGTTCGTGAGTCGTCCTGCGTGATCGTTGCAGTGCCCGTCATGCGCATCAGACGCGTCTTCCAGGAGATCGCGCCGCACCTCGGTGAGAACGCCATCGTCACCGACACTGGCAGCTCCAAACTGGAGGTGCTGAAGTGGGCTGCCGACGAGCTTCCTGAGAGCGTTAGC
>DASTBR010000253.1:0-19143 GCA_035711945.1 Dehalococcoidia bacterium | reverse complement strand
CGCCGGCGGCGCTCATGGCCTACGTCGAGCACGGGTTCTTCGAGCGGCCGGACGGCAAAGTGGAGCTGAAGTGCCCCGGTGAGTACGAGGCGCGGATGTTCGAGCAGAGCTTCTCGCTGAACACCTTTGAGCGCCTACCTGAGCTGGCGGCGCCGAACGTCGTGATCTTTGGCGAGAACACTGACACCTTTCCGGGGCCATTGCGCGATACGATCGCAGGACGGTTTCAGAACTCGGAGCGGCGCGACATCAAGGATGCGGGACACTTCGTCGTGATGGAGAAGCCTGAAGCTATCGCCGCCGAGATCGAGGGCTTCATCCGCCGGCGGCTTAGCGGATGAACTGCAAGACCGGGCAGGTGTCCCGGCTGGTCGTCAGGACGTTAGTCGCGCCGGCGAACGACACCTGCCCCTACGAAGGGAAGATCTGCTCCAGCTTCTTTTCGTTGGCGCCGATGACTAGTTGATCGTCGCGGCGGACGAGTGGACGGCGGATCAGATAGGGCTCTTCGCGCATCAGAGCGACTAGACGTTCGTTAGGAACCTCCCCTCGAACGAGGCCGAGCTTGCGGGCGCGGGGGCTCTGCCAGGCGAAGAGCTCCTCAGGGGTCGTCAGCTGGAGAAGCTGGTCCAGCTCGGAGGCGGACAAGAGATCGCGGAAGAAGTCACGAGCCGCGAAGTCGATGTTGTGTTGCGTGAGCCACGCTCGCGCCTTGAAGCAGCTCGTTCAGCCGCGCTTTTCGAAAAGGGTTACCTCGGCCACGTGGTTATGCTATTGCTTGCCTCGTATGCCCGCCCAATACGACGACGACCTCAAGACCGAGTGCGCCGGCTGGGTGGCCGAGCAGCTCGCCGACGAGGGCGTCATGATCGACCCGCCTCTCGTCTTCATGCTCCTCAACATGGAAGAGCACATCCGCGAGACCTCCCCCGAGTTCGTTCCCCACGCCGCAATGGCCGAGCGCGTCGCTGCCCTCGCCGCCGAGGAGGGCGTCCGCTCGGAGCCCGCCGCTATCGATCCGCCGCTCGTCCGCAACATCCTCTCGTGGGAGGATGAGTTTCTCTCGTTTGCTGGTATGCCACGACGCGCGTCTTAAGGAGAAAAATTGGACCTCAACGAATCGGTAGCCATCGTCACCGGCGGCGCCCGCGGCATCGGCCGCGGGATCGCCCTCAGCCTCGCCCGCGAGGGCGCCAACATCGCCATCGCCGACCTGCCCGACGTCCGCAACGCGGCTGACGAGACGAAAGGTCAGATCGAGGAGCTCGGCAGGCGCGCGCTCCTCATCGACGTCGACGTGACCGACGAGTCCCAGGTCCAGGCCATGGCCTCGACTGTCCTGTCCGAGCTTGGTTCGATCGACGTGCTCGTCAACAACGCGGGGGTCATCAAAGTAGCCCCGGTCCCGATGATGGACGAAGCGACCTGGGACCTGATCTTCGACGTCAACGTCAAGGGCACCTTCCTCTGCGCCAAGGCCGTTGCCCCGCACATGATCGAGAAGCGCCGCGGCCGCATCATCAATCTCGCCTCGATGGCCGGAAAGTCCGGCGCCGGTGGCGTCTCCGCCTACTGCGCCTCCAAGTTCGCCGTCATCGGCTTCACTCAGTCGCTGGCCCACGAGATGGCGCCCTTCGACGTAACAGTCAACGCCATATGCCCCGGCGAGGTCAAGACCTTCATGTGGGACGAGGTCCTCTCGCCAACGATCGCTGCGACGCGCGGCGGCACCCCGGACGAGGCCTTCGAGGGCTTCATCAAGGATCGCGTGCCCCTGGGCCGCGCCCAGACGGCGGAGGATATCGGCCAGTGTGCCGTCTACCTCTGCCGCGCCGATAACGTCACGGGCGAAGCAATCAACGTCACCGGCGGCTCGGAGATGCACTGAACCATGCTCCGCTGGCTCCTCGTCCTCTGCCTTCCACTGGCCCTGATCGCAGCCTGCGGCGGTGACGACGACGATTCCTCTCAAGACGGCGCAGCGGTAGCGCCTGCTGCAACAGAGACCGCAGAGGCCACAGCTACCCCTACTCAATCAGAGGCACAGGCGCCCGAGCAGGCAGGGCCCTACGCCGTGGGCGTCACCCTCGGCGAGTACAACAAGACCTCGACCACCGGCCAGAACCGCTCGATCGACGTCGTCATCTGGTACCCCACCGACGAAGCGGGCGCGGTCGACCAGAACCTGCAGGGAGTCCTCAACTCCCCACCGTCCGCCGACGCTCCTTTCCCACTGATCGTCTTCTCCCACGGCAGCGGTGGAAATCCTCGACAGTCCCGCTTCCTCACTGTTCACCTGGCGTCGCACGGCTTCGTCGTCGCCGCTCTCTCACACCCCGGCAACACGACCGACGACTGCTTCCCCTGCCGCGACTTCAACCAGCTCGCCGACTCCTACGCCAACCGTCCCCTCGACATCACCTTCATCCGCGACCAGTTGATCGCTGCCAGCCTCGCAAACACTCCGCCGCTTGGGGGCCTCATCGACGCAACCTCGATCGGCCTCACAGGCCACTCATTCGGTGGCTACACCACGGTCGCCGGGCTTGCCAACGGGGGCTGGGACGCCGGCGCTGCCCTGGCGCCCGTCGACATCGCCCTCCCCAACTTCGGCAGCGCCTCGACCATCGACGTGCCCCTTCTCGTCTACGGCGGTGCCCTCGACACAACGACTCCATTCACGATGCAGCAGGCCATCTACGATGCCGCGGTCAACGCTCCGGCCAGGCTGCTCCTTGAGTTGCCGCGGGCCGGCCACCTCGCCTTTGCCGATATCTGCCTCACCGCCTCGGCAGGCTGTGGCGACCTCGATCCGGCGGTCGCCCACGACTTGATCAACCTGTACTTAACTGCCTTCTTCCGCTACTACCTGAACGGAGAAGAGCAGTACCGAAGTTATCTCCTCAGCGGCAACGAACCCTCCGACGAGGTTGTCGTGGTCGCGGAAAGCGGTCTGGAATGACAACCACAGCAGAGACTTGGCAGCACAAGTTCGCCGACACTAACGGCATCCGTCTCCACTACGTCGAGCAAGGCGACGGCTATCCGGTCCTTCTCCTGCACGGCTTTCCCGAGCTCTGGTACTCCTGGCGCCATCAGATTCCGGCCCTCGCCGCGGCCGGCTACCACGCCATTGCGCCCGATCTCCGCGGCTACGGCGAGAGCGACAAGCCCCACGCCATCGAGGACTATGACATTCATCATCTCGTCGCCGACTTGACCGGCCTGCTCGATGCCCTGGGCGAGAAGGAAGCCGTGGTCGCCGGCCACGACTGGGGCGCCATCATCACCTGGCAGATGGCCCTGCTCGTCCCAGAGCGCGTCAAGGCTGTCATCGCGCTCAGCGTGCCCTGGGCCGCCCGTAGCGAGATCAGGCCGACCGAAGGCTTCAAGGTGGTCCCCGACGGCCGCTTCAACTACATCCTCCACTTCCAGGAGGAGGGCGTCGCCGAGAAAGAGATGGAGGCCGACATCCGCGCCAGTCTCGGCGGTGTCTACAAAGCCGTCTCAGCGAACCCCGACTTCCAGACCGAGGAAGAAGCCAACGTCTTCTTCGAAGCCTTCGAGAAGGGTGGATTGCGGGGTCCCATCAACTTCTATCGCAACTTCGACCGCAACTGGGAAACCACGCCTCAGCTCGCCGGACGCAAGGTCGAGCAACCGGCCCTGATGATCATGTCAGACAAGGATCCCGTACTCCCCGCGTCGATGGCCGACGGCATCGAGGCCAACGTGCCCAACGTCCGCAAGCACGTCGTCGAAGGCGCCGGGCACTGGGTTCAGCAGGAGAAACCGGACGAGGTCAACCGACTCATGATCGACTTCCTCGACTCACTCGAGCTCCGCAAGGCGAGCTAGCAGCGGATGGCGGAATTGCGCAAGATCATCGCGGACAGCCCATGACCTACGTCATCACCGAGCCCTGCATCGGCACCAAGGACGCCTCCTGCGTCGACGTCTGCCCCGTTGACTGCATCTTCACGACCGAGGAAGCACCGCAGTACTACATCGACGCCAACACGTGCATCGATTGCGCAGCCTGTGAACCCGTCTGTCCCGTGACGGCCATCTTCTACGAAGAGGACGTGCCGGCTGACCAGAAGCAGTACATCGATATCAACAAGCAGTTCTACGAGGACAACGAAAACATCGGCGGTACCTTCCGGCCGCGCTCTGAACGCATCTGACTGAGCCCTGGATCAGCTTCCCCTGATCCCAAGGCCGCATCTATAATTCGCGGCACCTATCAAGAGTTCCATCAATTGCGGGGGCGACGATCAAGGGCGTGGACATCGGTCAAATCGAGGCTTTTGTGCAGGTTGCTGCACTGCAGAGCTTCTCCCGCGCGGCGGAAGCTCTCTTCCTCACGCAACCCTCGGTTACCGCCCGCATCCAGGGCCTCGAGCGCGAGCTTCAGGAGGAATTGTTCGAGCGCAGTGGCCGGGGCGTCCGCCTGACCGACGCCGGCCAGGTCTTTCTTCCCCATGCCCAGAAGCTGCTTCAGCAGCTCAAAGAGGGCCGCGAAAGCCTCAACCAGCTCCGCCGCAGCGAGGTCGGCTTCCTGCGCGTCGGCGCCGCGCCTGCGCTGGGCACCTACGTCCTGCCCAGCGTCCTCAAGGCCTTCGCCGAGCGGTATCCCGGCGTCGAAGTCACGGTCAAGACCGGCCACTCCGAGCAGGTGATGCAGATGCTCCTCGCCGAGGAGGTCCAGGTCGGCCTCGCTCGCACCATGATTCACCCCGAGCTAGAGACGATCCCCCTCTACGACGACGAGGTCATCCTCGTCACCAACAAACGCCACCCCTTCTGTCAGCGCCAGTCCGCGCGCATCGAGGACGTCACCCATGAGAACGTCATCTTCTGGGACCGCACCTCGAGCTACTACGCGTTGATCCAGGGCCTCTTCTACCAGGCCGGGCTGCCGCCGCGCGCCACGATGGAGATGGACAATGTCGAGGCCACAAAGAAGATGGTTGAGGAAGGCCTTGGCATCGCCTTCCTGCCCCGTGTCTCGGTCGAGCGCGAGATCGACATGGGCGTCCTCTGCGAGGCCCGAGTCAGCGACATTCCCCCGGTCACCCGGGAGATCGCCATGATGTACCGCCGTAACCGCCGTCCAACCCGCGCCGTCGCTGCCTTTCTCGAGACAATCAATCGTCTCTACAACCCCGAGCCGATCCTGGCCCGCGCCTAGAGAGACGTGCGGCGCGGGTCAACGGTATAGTGCGCCAGTGAATCGCGCGGAAGTCGAGGCGGCCCTCAGCAAAGACCGGCTATGGCTGCTGGAAACGTACGGGACGCTGTCGGCTGACGACCTGACGCGCGGCCTGACAGCGAGTGAACACGATCCGGACGTGATGTGGAGCGCTCTCGATCACCTGGCCCATCTAGCCGGCATCGAGCGAGCGTTCAACGCAATGATCCGCCGCCATCTCGAAGGTCATGACAACCCTGTCGGCCTGATCAATCGGCCAGACGGGCAGCCGCGGAGCCGCGAGGAGATCATGGCGGCGGTCCATAAGTCGAATGAAGACTGGGTCGAGAGCCAGCGCGGCAAGTCGATCAGCGAGATGATCGCGCTTGGTCAGACCGTGCGCGGGGAGACACTGGCGTTGCTGGGCGAGCTGAGCGACGAGCAGCTCGGCGAGAAGCTCCCTGGAGCACCATGGGCGGACGGAACGATCGGCGGTGTCCTCGGCGTGAACGCACTACACAGCCGCATGCACTACGACTGGTTCAAGGGAGAGCTCTAAGGACGATCAGGCAACGGCGGTGGCCTCGATCTCGATCATGAGCTCGGGGAAGGCGAGGCGTTGGACGCCGAGCAGTGTGCTGGCCGGGCGGCAGTTGGCGGCGGCGAGACGAGGCCCGATCGTCGCGAGGGCTCCGAAGGCAGCGTCGACGTCGGTCACGTAGTAGTTGAGACGGACGACGTTGGAAAGGTCCATGCCGGCGCTCTTGAGCACGGTCTCGAGGTTGTCGAACGCCTGCCCTGCCTGTGCGGCCATATCTCCAGCATGAACCGGGGCCCCATCGGCGTTGGCCGAGGCCTGACCGGCGCAAAACAGGGTTCGTTGTGCGCCGCTGACCTCGTTGCCCTGGACGAAGCCGAACTGGTCCTGCCAGGTCCATGGGTTGTGTACCTTGACTTCCATTTGTACTCCTTCTGATTCGTGAATCCGTTCCTGATCAGGCTTCGGGTTGACGGAACTGCTTGCTGAGGCTCAGCTCCTGGCCCTGGTAGTGGGAACCAATCTGATCGCCGTAGAGGACGTCGGGCCGCTCCGCTAAACGCTGGAAGGCCAGCTTGAAGACCTTTTGACCGTCCTCGATGACGAAGGGCACGTCGTGGGCGCGAACCTCGAGGACGGCGCGGCTGCCCTGCCGCTCAGCGCCGGGGATGTCGCCGAAGCCGGGGTCGAAGAAGCCGGCGTAGTGGGTGCGCAGCTCGCCACTCGTCGGGTCGTAGGCGACCATTTCGGCGGCGTAGTCCGGGGGAACGCGGACGCGCTCTTTAGAAACGAGCAGGTAGAACTCTTCGGGCTCGAGGATGAGGCGGCGGGGCGCGCCGGTCGGGCGCTCGGCTTCCCAGAACTCGGTGTAGTCGTAGAAGCCCTCGAGGGTGAGGTCGAGGAGCTTGCTGTTCTTGCGGGCACGGTAGGCGACCGCGCTGATGCTGGAGAGGTCGACACTGAGCAAGAGGCCAGAGGCGAATGTGACCTGGCCGGGCTGCGCCGGGCCGGAGTCGAGAAAGATGAGCGGATCCTTCTCATGGAGGACTCTCAGCTCGTTGTCGGTGATCTCCGTATCGGCGCCGAGGAGACGCAGTTGATTCAGCGCGAAGCCCTGCTTCACGCGAATGGTGAAGGACCGTGAAAAGACCTCAAGGTAAAGACCACCTTTGTAGCCGGCAGCAACGTCGTCGAAGTAGTTGCCGTGGTCGGTGATGACGCGGGTGAATACATCGAGGCGACCCGTTGAGCTCTTGGGGTTGGTGCGGGCCCTGACGTCGGACGGCAAGGCCAGGCTCTCGGCAAGCGGGATCAGGTACGGGCGGCCGATCTCAAGGACGGCGCCTTCGCGCAGGTCTATTGGAGAGCCCATCACGTACTCGGCGAGCTTGTCCTGCACCGTGCTCTCGCCGGGGATGAAGCTGCACTGCAGCCGGTGAGCTATATCACCCAGGTGAAGGTCGAGGCTGGCCGGCTGGATGTCCTCGGGGCGGATCTCGTAGCCGTCGGCGACGATCCAGCCGTCCTGAATGGATTGTCGAAGCTGTTGCGAAGGGAAAACGCCGGAACGCACGGAATCTGTGTGGGTGGATGGTGAGGCGGGCTGTGTTCGGGCTGCGATAGGGCCCTCCTGAGGATGTCTGCACTGATTCTCGTGGAAGGCCGCGGGGGCGTCATGTAAGAAATCGCGTCCAGCGCTGTCCTACTTGCAAAGCCGAAAGGCAGAAGGAGAAGGACAATGCAAAGCAGGAACGACAGGCGAAACAAGTACCTGGCAGCGCTGGCCACGGCAGCCGCGACCGCCGGAATCCTTGCTGCGGTGCTGACACTTAACTGCAACGACGCCAACGACGCGGAAGTTGCGGCGGCACAGACGACCAGCGATGACCCGGCGGAGGAGCCGACCAGCGTACCGGCCGACCCGGCCGACCCCGGAGTGAACACCTCGGACCCGGACGACCTTCCGCTGGAGGACGGCAACGACGCCACTGACCCAGTAGACCCGGACCCTGAGCAGGACCCGGAGGACCCAGAGGAGCCCGGCAACCCGCTACCGCCAGGTCCAGACGACCTCGACAACGGTTGCGACCAGGACCCGACGGATAGCGACGGCGATGGTCTGATCGACGTCATGGAGGACGCGTTCGGAGGCGACCCTAACGACCCCGACACGGACAACGACGGGCTGCTCGACGGGCAGGAAGTCATGCACAGCCCATGCGCCCTTGACGTGGTCATCTACAGCCACGCCGACGACGCGGACAGCGACAACGATGGCTGCAACGACGGGACGGAGCACGACCAGGGCACAGGGCCAATGAACCCCGATGACCAGGCCTGCCTTCCCAACGGTGGCATCGACGACATCGTCATCCCGGAACTCGAACCAGATCCGGATCCGGAGCCTCCCGACTGGGGTCCCGACGACGAGCTTGGTGGCTAGTCAGTAAGGAAACAGATGAATGGGACGCCTTGCGGCGTCCCATTCTCTGTGTCCAAAAGACCCTCGGTGCGGCTAGGAGATGTCTTTGCGCTTCTGAACGAGCACCGTACCCACCAGGAAGACGACTGTGAAGCCAATCAGTATCCCCCAGGCCAGCAGGGTGGCGCCATCGAAGGCGTCGGCGTACGGATTCTCGAAGCCTTCAGGAGTTTGACCGGCGAAGCGGACGCCGAGATCTGTGAGGGATCCGGCCAGCTCCAGGAACCACTTGCTGATCGTGACCTGGGCGATGACCTTGGCAGGCGCCAGCATCTGGTCGATCGGCACAAGGGTGCCGTCGAAGATCAGCTGAGGGATGACGAGCAGGGGCACGACAGCCATCGCGCGGTCCGAGTTGCCGGTAACGGCCGAGGCCAGCAAGCCCATGCTGAGACCAGCCATGGCGGCGAGGAAGAGGGCGATGAAGACTCCGAATGTATCTGCGGTGCTGGACTCGAAGTCGATACGCAGGAGCGTGATGCCAAGGAGCGCTGCTGATTGGATAAGGCAGAGGACAGACAGGACTCCCACCTTGGAGAGGACGTAAGGAACGACACCGACGCCGACCAATCGTTCGCGTTTGTAGACGGCGCCCTCCTTGGCGATTTCGCGGGCCGCGTTGGATGCGCCGAGGAAGATGGCTGAGACGCCGAGCATGTGCAGGGCGGTCATAGCGCGGCGGGCGTCCCCGCCATCGGCGATCTCGAGAGCGAAGATGTCTGGATCGAAGAGGATCAACAGAGCGAGAGCAATGGCCGGCGCCTGGATGAGGAGCAGGGCGAGGTTGTGGCGGTCACGGACGAGGACGTCGGCGTAACGGCGAGTCAGCCAGAAGAGCTGCCGGAGGAAGCCGCCGCGGGCGATAGGGATTGGCTGGGCCGCGGTCTCGGTCGGTGCCGAGGTTTCGCCGTCGCGCAGCGCTGCTAGCGGCTCACCCAGGTTGACACGGTAGGCAGTGGACTCCTGGAAGGCGGTGGCCATCTCCTGGCTCGCCTGATCGTCGTTGAGGAGGTCGTAGACCTGGCCAAAGTTCTGGACCTTGAAGTGGCGCAGGGCTTCGGGCGGCGAGCCGAAGAAGACAAGGCGGCCTCCGGGACCCATCCAGGCGAGCTTGTCGCAGAGGTGGAGGTTCTGGGTGACGTGGGTTGAGACGACGACGGTGGCGCCGCTGTTGGTCAGATCCTTGAAAAGCGCCATCATGCGCCCCTCGAGCGCGGGGTCGAGGCCTGAGGTTGGCTCGTCGAGGTAGAAGGCGGATGGCCGGCTGAGCAGCTCGACGGCGAGACTGACGCGCTTTCGCTGGCCGCCACTGAGGTGCTTGATCTCTGTATGGCGACGCTCGTTCAGTCCGACCTCATCGATCACCTGATCGATCCGCGAGCGGATCTCCTGATCGGTTGTATCCACGGGCAGCCGTAACTTGGCGGCGTAGTAGAGCGTGCGCTCGGGGGTCAGCTCTGGATGCACGATGTCGTCCTGCGGAACGTAGCCGAGCACGGAACGAAAGAGGGCAGCGTTTTCGTAGAGGCTGAGGCCGTTGTAGAAGACGGCGCCCTCGTTGGCTGGAGCGAAGCCATTGAGGGCATGGAGCAGCGAGGTCTTGCCGGTGCCACTGCCGCCGACCAGCGCCACGAATTCGCCGGGCTGAATGGAGATGCTGACGTTGTCGAGGATGGGATTTCCGCGGGCACCGGTACGCTTCAGGCTAAGGGCGTCGATGCGGGTTCCTTCGCGTCCCACGAAGCTTTTGACCGTGAGGCCATCCAGGAAGATGCGTGTAGTGCCGATCCAGATCTCGTCGCCGTCGCGGAGAAGGGTGTCTGTAACGCGGCGGTGGTTGACGTACGTGCCGCTGGCGCTGTCTTCGTCCTTGAGCAGCCAGCCTCTATCGCTGTGGGTAAGCGTGGCGTGAAGGCCCTCGACCTGGGGATCAGGAATGACCAGGTCGTTGGACTCCCAGCGGCCGATGGTCATCGTTGGGCGTTCGGCCGAGAGGGCGATGATGGGAAAGGCTTCCGTATCGACGCGGCGCTGGTTGTTGCGCGCGACGCGCTCGGCCAGGACGCGCGCGATCTCCATGCTGACGCGAGGGTGATCAGTGACGACCTTTTCGAAATCGGTTCGACTCAATTTCCATAGCTGGCAGTCGGAACTGGTGACGGCGTTGGCGGTGCGTGGCGCGCTGGAGAGCAATGCCATCTCGCCGAAGAAGCTGCCAGCGTCTAGATAGGCAAGGACAACACCATCGGATCCCTTGGTGAGTCGAACCTGCCCATCCTCGACGACGTAGAGGTCGTCGCCAGCCTCGCCTTCGCCAAAGATCGTCTCCTGCGCGGGGACATTCTCATGCGTGAAGAGCGCTGCAATTCTCGAGAGCTCTTCCGCTGAAAGCCCGGCGAAGATTCCGGTCCGGCGGAGGAGGTCGAGGCTGGGACCAGTGGTCGTAGTCACGTCGTTTTCTCCGGCTCCTTGTCCTCGTCCCGTAACCAGGGCAGAAAATTGCGTATTTCGGGCATGGACAGCTCGGCGGCCTCAGCGCCGGCTGCTACGAATTCTGAAGGACGGCGGGTGAAGTCGCTGAAGCGCGAGCGGCCCAAGCTCGGGGCGATGGTCACGTCGGCGATAGCGGCGGTGTGAGCTGTCATCTCGGTCTGCATGATCTCAGTGGAGCGCCAAAGGACCTCGATCATGCGGGGCGGGTGTGCGCCCTTCTCGCGGTCGCTTGTGGCGGCGAGGCGGGTTGGTGCGTCAGGTCGGAGGCCCGGGCTCGACAGGTCGACGGCGATAACGATGTCTGCGCCGAGGTCGCGCGCCGCACGAGTCGGCACCGGGCTGACCACGCCGCCGTCGACGAGGTAGCGGCCCGAGATGAGGGCGGGTGGAAACATACCGGGGATGGAAACGCTGGCCTGAACAGCGCGCCAAATTATGCCCTCGCGAAGGATGACCTCGCGACCGGAGATCAGGTCAGTGGCGACGGCGGCAAACGGCGTGCGAAGCTCGTGGAATTCCGTGGTCGGGCCGGGTTCAGAGAGGAGCTTCCGCAGGCCGCGATCGCTCCACAACGCCGTGAGGGGAAGCGTCCAGCGCACGACCTTGCGATCGGCGCCGTTGAGCATGTTCTCGATCTCGTCGAGGGGAAACCCGCCGGCGAAAAGGGCGCCGACGATCGATCCGATGCTCGAGCCGGCGACGTAGTCGACGGGCACGTTGTGTTTCTGCAGGACTCTGAGCACGCCGATATGGGCAAGGCCTTTTGCGGCGCCTGCGCTGAGGGCGACGCCGACCGTCATACCGCCCAGATGGCGAGCGATGCGACCCAGAGAGTCGACATCGGACAGAGCCGCAGCGGACTCCCGCGAGAGAGTTAGCGGCGGTCGTCCGAGCTGGCCTTCGAGTTGGCTGACTGTTTGGGCGCTGGGTTGAGTCGTCGAGAGGATGGTGGCGCTGATACGCTCGCCGCGGGCGGCGGACAGACGGCTCAGCCAGGAGACCATCCGCTGAACGTCGTCCTCGGAGACGACCGTCATCACGGATCGGACGCCATGCATCAACTGGGAGCGTGCTTCCGCCGGTGGTCCGGAGAGCAGGATGAGGATGTTGCCGAAAAACGGAGTCAGCCACTCCAGGGCACTGAGCGCCTGTTCGTCTGTTAGCGGAGAATGTTCCGAGTCGTCCAGAGTCGTCATCGAGACGGATGACGAGGCAGCTGCAGTCTCATAGTCACGGAGGAGGGCGCGTTCAGCGAGAACGGCCGCGACGCTGGGCAGCGGGGAGTCCGGGCCAAGAGCGACGCTGCCCGACACACGCGCATCGATCACGAGCAGGGGTCGCTGTGTCTGCTCGGCGAGGCTGGTCGCAAGAGACGATGTGAGCAGGGCTTCGTCGTCTGGGCGGCAGCCCAGGACGAGTGCGGCGGTGGTTTGGCTGGGCTCGCTGGCGAGGCGACGACTTGTCCTGACGAGACGCTGGCTGAGTATCGTGACCAGGTTTCGCCAGAGGCCCGGGCAGTGCTCGATCACGCGAGGGAAGTCGAGGCGATCGATGAACCATGCGGTGGCGGGGCCGGTGGCGACTACGGTCGCTGAGCATGGCTCGCCAGTAAGCAGAGCGATCTCCCCTACTACATCTCCGGGACCCAGGGAGGCTATCTCGCGACCGGAGCCTTCTGAACCGACGACAACTGCGGCTCCGCCGCTGGCGATTACGAAGAGGCCGGGAGCCTCCCGGCCCATTTCGACGAGGCGCTGGCGGGTGGCGAGAGTGCGCTCAGTGGCGTGGCCGGAGACGAAGTCCATCTCGGCCTCGGGAAGGTCGCGAAAGAGCGGAGTATCGGCCAGGGCCAGAGAGTCAGCCATAAGCTCAGTGGCAAGATTGTCTTTCTCGTTACCTACTTACGTCAATTGGCCGAAAGTGGAAGCGACTGTGCCGGGACGCACTTAACCTTGCCGTATGCCGCCAAATCGCTTCACTGTCGGCAGCCTCGATTTCACTGTCGTTAGTGATGGTCAGTTCAAGATGGACGCCGGAGCCGTCTTCGGGGTCGTACCGCGCGTGATGTGGGAGCCCGTGGCGGGTGAATTGGACGAGCAACACCGTCTTGCGTTTGATCTGAATTGCGTCCTGGTGCGGAGTGCAGCGCAGACGATCCTGATCGAGACGGGCAACGGCAACAAGCCGACCGTCCCTTACGAGGGAGGCGGGGCTCTGCTCGAGTCGCTTGCAGCCGAGGGCGTGCAACCGGTGGACATCGACATCGTGATCAATAGCCACCTTCACGCTGATCACTGTGGTTGGAACACGCGGCTCGAGGGCGAGAAGATGGTTCCCACCTTCCCGAACGCGCGCTACTACATCCAGGAGAAGGAGTGGCGTGACGCTACCAACACCAACGAGCGCACGCGCTCCGCTTATCTCGCCGACAACTTCCTGCCGATTGAAGAGGCGGGACAGCTGGAACTGATCGACGGTGAGAAGCAGATCACCAATGAGATTCGGATCGTGCCAATGCCCGGCCACACAGACGGCCACTGCGGCATCGTGCTCGAGTCGGACGGCGAGCGGGCGATCTACCTCGGCGATATCGGGCAGCACGTCGCCCACCTGGAGCGTTATCCGTGGATCGCTGCGTTCGACCTTATGCCGCTGGTGTCGCTGGAGACCAAGAAACGGATCATCGGCGGTGCGCTCGATGAGGGCACGATGCTGATAGTTGCGCATCTGCGGTACCCCGGAGTCGGTCACATGCGGCAGGAAGGGAAGTTCAGGCGCTGGGAGCCGATCGCCAGGGATGGCTGACGCGTCACAGCTCCGCCTGAGCCCTCTCGACGCTCTGCATCGAGGGGCCGGGGCGAGGATGGTTCCGTTTGCCGGCTGGTCAATGCCGATCCAGTACACAGGGATCGTCGAGGAACACCAGGCTGTGCGCAGCGGCGCCGGAATGTTCGACGTTTCACACATGATGCGCGCGGGGATCAAGGGTTCGGAGGCAGGCAACGCGCTGCGCAACATCCTGACCTACAACGTGGCCAGTCTTGAACCGGGACGGGGGCATTACACGTTGATGTGTAACGAGGACGGCGGGATTCTCGACGACCCGTACGTTTATCGGGTCGATGAAAAGACGTTTCTGTTCGTTGGCAACGCCGCGAATGGGGAGAGGGACTGGCAATGCGTTTCCGGCGCAGTGAGTGGCTTCGATGCCAGCGCGACTCTTTATACCGATGAGACCGTGATGATCGCGGTCCAGGGTCCGGCCGCGGTGGACCGATGTGTCGAGGTCGTCGGGGAAGGACTGCGTGGCATCAAGAAGCGGCGCTGCGAGGTTGTCCCGTGGAGTGGCAACGATGTGTTTGCCTCACGCACGGGCTACACGGGCGAGGACGGGTTCGAGTTCGTCTGCCTGGCGGAGGCGGGGCGTGCGCTATGGTCCGCGCTGCTCGACGCCGGGGTAAGGCCAGCAGGCCTGGGAGCAAGGGACACACTGCGGCTCGAGGCCGCGCTGGCACTGTATGGCAACGACATCGACGAATCGACCAATCCCTATGAAGCGCGACTTGGTTGGGTGGTGTCGCTGGATGATGGCGCCGATTTTGTGGGACGCGAGGCGCTTGTCGAGGCCAGCCAATCTGAGCCGGCTACCCTGCTTTCCTGTCTGCAGGCCAGCGAGCGCGGCATTCCGCGGGCGGGATGCTCAATCTTCGTGCGCGACTCGGAGCAGGGCCGGGTGACGAGCGGCGGCTTTTCGCCGACGCTGCAGACGGGGATCGCGATGGCCTATCTGCAGAATCACCTGGCCGACCCGGGAACGCGTGTGCAGATTGATGTGCGGGGACGACCGCTGCCCGCGGTCGTCGTGGAGCGGCCCTTCTATAGCGGTACGTCGCGCAAGAAGAGGTAGCCGGAGTCCTGGTTCAGGCCGAGTTGTAGCCGCGGGGATGGGCCTCGCGCCAGGTCAGCGTGTCTGCTGCCATCTGCGCGAGGTCGCGGCTTGGGCGCCATCCGAGCTCTGCCTGAGCCTTCTCGTTCGAGGCGACAAGAGCGGCCGGATCGCCGGCGCGCCGTGGGCCGCGCTCGTAGTCGATGGCGTGACCAACGGCGGCCTCGACAGCGGCGATGACCTCGAGGTTCGAGTATCCGCGGCCGCCGCCGAGGTTGAAGGCGCCGGTGGCTTTCTTTTCGAGGGCAGCGACATGGGCATCGGCCAGATCTGAGACGTGGACGTAGTCGCGGATGCAGGTACCGTCGGCTGTTGGATAGTCAAAGCCGAAGATCGTGAGCGAACGCCGACCGAGCGCGGCGTCCACTACGTTGGGCACGAGGTGGGACTCGGGTTCGTGGTGCTCGCCAAGGCCGGCCTCTGCCCCGGCCGCGTTGAAGTAGCGCAACGCGGACCAGGCGAAGCCAAAACGAGCTCCATACGACCTGACGAGGCCTTCCACGATGAGCTTCGTCTCGCCGTAGGGGTTGAGGGCACTGAGAGGGGAAGATTCATCCAGCGGGGTCTTGTCGGGCTCGCCGTAGACGGCGGCGCTGGAGCTAAAGACAAAACTCTCGAGATTGCGTTGGGCAGCGACAGCGTCCAGGAGGTTCTGCGTGCCGCCAACGTTGACCTGGTAGTAGAGAGCGGGCTTCTCAACCGACTCGGCCACGGAGATGCGTCCGGCGAAGTGGACGATGCCGTCGACCCCATCGAGCGCCTTGATCAGCCTTTCGTAGTCGTGAAGGTCTCCCTCGATGAGATGGGCATCGGCGTGTACCGCGCGGCGATTGCCGGTTGAGAGGTTGTCGTAGACGCGGACATCATGGCCGCCCTCCACCAACCGGGCGACAGTTACGCTGCCGATGAACCCGGCGCCTCCTGTAACCAGGATGCGCACTACGAGTCGTGCTTCTTAAAGACCAGGCAGGCGTTCTGCCCGCCGAAGCCAAAACTGTTCTTGAGGACTACGCCGGGGTCGGCGCGGCGTGACTCATTGGGAACGTAGTCCAGGTCACAGTCCGGGTCGGGATTCTCGTAGTTGATGGTCGGCGGGACTATGCCGGTTTCTATGGCCTTGACACAGGCGAGGGATTCGATGGCTCCAGAGGCGCCCAACGCGTGGCCCACCATCGACTTGGTTGAGCTGATGGGGATCTGGTAGGCAGACTCGCCGAAGACCGCCTTGACGGCCGCGGTCTCGGATGCGTCGTTCAGCGGCGTGGACGTGCCGTGAGCGTTGATATAGCCGACGTCGTCGAGGGCCACCCCGGCGTCGTCCAATGCCCAGCGCATCGTGCGGGCAGCGCCTTCGCCGTCGACGCAGGGCGCGACGACGTGATAGGCATCGGCGGATGCGGCATGCCCGGCCAGCTCGGCGAGAATGTGCGCACCGCGCTTCTGAGCGTGTTCAAGGCTCTCCAGGACAAAGACGGCAGCGCCCTCGGCGGCGACGAACCCATCGCGCTCGGCATCAAACGGTCTGCTAGCCCGTTCGGGCTCGTCGTTCCTGTGAGTGCTCAGGGCACCGAGGATGCAGAAGCCTGCCAGGCCGACTTCGGAGATGGCGGCTTCGGTGCCGCCGGTCAGGACCACATCCTGCTTTCCGGTACGCACAAGCTCGAGGGCTTCGCCCATCGCCTGGGTAGCGGCCGCGCAGGCAGTGATGTGTGTGTTGAGGTAGCCCTTGGTGCCGTTCTGGATAGCGACCTGGGCGGCGGCCATGTTGGCCAGCATCTTGGGCAGGAACAGCGGGTCGATTCGCCGGCCGCCCTTTTCGTCAATGGTGCGCACGGCGAGCTCAACGTCCCGCAGCGCGCCGATACCGTTGCCGAGCACCACGCCGACTCTCTCGCGATCAACCCTGTCGAGCTCGAGCTCGGCGTCTTTGAGTGCCATGGCCGCGGAGGCGACGGCAAACTGACCGAAACGCGCCATGCGGCGCGCCTCGCGCCGTTCTATGAAGTCTTCGGGGTTGAAGTCACGGACTTCGCCGGTGACCTTCGAGGGGTAGTCCTTCACTGCGTCCTCGGAGAGCAGAGTGACGCGGCGGACGCCGGAGTTGCCTGCGACCGAGTTGTCCCAGAACTCCTGGACGCTGTTGCCAAGGGGTGTGAGGGCGCCCATCCCCGTGATCACAACCGTGCGCCGCCCGTTCTGGTCGTTCATTGCCCCTCCGCAGGGATTCTAGCGGGGTCGCCCTCGATGAGGGCCGGCGTGAGTCCAAGGACGGCTGCACGAGCGGCGGCTACCGCTGCAAACGAGCCAGCGACGACGAGCCAGCCGTTATCACCGACAAGCTCGGTGGCCAGCTGCAGGGCAGCGTCGACGTCGGGCGCCTGGTAGGTCGGGACTTCCAGCGCTGTGAACGCCAAAACAACATCCTGCGGCGAAGCCGCGCGGGGATGGGGAGCAGCTGTGGCAATCGCGGCGCTGCAGAGGGGCGCGATGGCTTGGGCCATGTCCTGAAGATGCTTGTCGGCGAGGGGTGCGAAGACGAGCGTCACCTGCGCCGCGCCCAGCTCGCCGAGAGTCCTGGCCAGAGCGCGAATCGAGTCTTCAGTGTGGGCGACGTCGACAAGAACCCGCGGCTTGCGTTTGATCAGCTCCTGACGCCCGGGCAGGCGCAGGCTCGCGAGGGCCCGCTTGACGACGGCGGGATCCAGGTCGTCGACGGATCGCTCCGCGGCGAGGATCGCGGCAGCGGCGTTCTGGGCCTGCTCGCGGGCGAGGACGGGTAGCTTGAGGTCATAGCGCGACTGCGGGGTCTGGATCACGACGTCGCGACCATCCAAAGCCAGCGAGCCCAGGCGCATCTGGACGGTGTCAGCAACCTCGTAAAGCTGCGCTCCTCTTTCACGGCAGTGCGCGCGGATGACGTCGGCGGCGGATTCACGCTGGGGGGCCATGATGGCGCGGTCGCCGCTCCCGATGATGGCGGCCTTCTCACCAGCGATTGCGGCGACCGTGTCTCCGAGGATCGCGGTGTGCTCCAAACCAATCGGCCCGATGACACAGAGCTTTTCGCCGAGCTGGACGTTGGTTGCATCCAGCCTCCCGCCCAGCCCGACCTCGAGCACCTGAACGTCGCAGCCCTCGTCCTTGAAGAGGAGAAATGCCATCGCCGTGAGTGCTTCGAAGGTGCTGGGCTCGCCGAAGTCCCCGTCACGGGCCTCGGCTTCCAGCGCGGGACGCACGGTCGTTGCGAGGGAGGCGAAACGCGCTTCGTCGACGGCGTGGAGATTGACGGCAAGGCGCTCTTCGTAACGGTGGAGGTGAGGGCTGGTATAGAGGCCCACCTTAAGGCCGACCTCGGTGAGGATCGTCGCGATCATCGTGGCAATGCTGCCCTTGCCTTTGCTCCCGGCGACGTGGACCGTGCGGCGGCCGAGATGGGGTGAGTCCAGCCGCGCCAGCAGCGACTCCACTCGTCCGAGATCGAAATTGACGGGAGCGAAGGCCTGCGCTGGATCACGCTCCATGTCGGTGAGCGAGCGCAAGTAGGAAATCGACGCTCGGTAGTCCACGCGTCGTTTGTCCTAGCCGGTCTCGGCGAGGCGCGACAGCAGCTCGTCCCGCGGGACGGCTTCCTGAGCGGCATTGGCCAGGTCGCGGAGGTTAACGGTGCCATCTGCGAGCTCTCGCTCACCGATTATTGCCACGAAGCGCACGCCGGTGGCATCGGCGTGTCTCATCTGGGCCTTCAGGCTGCGCTCGCCGGTGCCGATCAGCGCGGGGATGCCGGCTTCTCGCGCCATCCTGAGGACAGCCAGTGCCGCGTCGACCGTCCCATCGCCGAGGTGAGCGACGTAGAGAAGGGGCTTCGACAGCTCCGGTATGGAGACTTCCTGGCGTTTGGCGTTGATGATCGTGCGCTCCAGCCCGCAGCCGAAGCCGACACCCGGTGTGTGCTTTCCGCCCAGCAGCTCGATCAATCCGTCGTATCGGCCGCCTGCGCCGATGGTGCTCTGAGCACCTTCGATTCGGGGCTGGAATTCGAATACGGTGCGCGCGTAGTAGTCGAGGCCGCGGACGAGCCGCGGGTTGAGCGAGAACTGGATCTGCAGGCGCTCGAGGTAGCGTTGCACGCGCTCGAAGTGGTCACGACAGGGCCGACAGAGGTGGTCAGCGATGACGGGGGCGTGCGCGATGACCGGCTGGCACCGCTCGCTCTTGCAGTCGAGCAGGCGCAGGGGATTCTTGTCGAAGCGCTCGCGACAGTCCTCATCGACAAGGTCGAGCTTGTCGGCGTAGTAGGCCTTCAGTGTCTCGAGGTAGGCGGGACGGCATTCGGGATCGCCGATGCTGTTGATCTCGAGCGTATAGTCGGCGAGGCCTACTTCGTCGTAGAAGGCGCGGAGGAGGTAAATGACCTCGGCGTCGAGTAGTGGATCATCGTCGCCGATCGCCTCGACGCCGAACTGCGTGTGCTGGCGGAAACGGCCGGCCTG
>DASTBR010000252.1:0-4197 GCA_035711945.1 Dehalococcoidia bacterium | reverse complement strand
TAGCCAGGAACCGCCATTGCAGGAGAGCTCGTCGAGCAACCCTTTGGCCTCTTTTGAGATCGACGGTGTCGAAGCCTTCGGTGGCGGTAACAATCGCCCGTCGCTGGACATGGCTCAATCTCTGGTCCCATCCCACGTGCGCGACAGCTTAGCATACGTCCCGCCGCCTGATGCTGCCGTCGCTCAGGCGATGGCGAGGTCCGGCGGCAGCCCCAGCAGGAAGGCGCCAACACTTTGCAGGTGCGCCTTGCGGCCCTGCTGCTGCTGGGTGACGGTGTGGATATCGCGAAAGCGGCGCTCGAAGTCGCTGCCGATGAAGATCGCCGTAGCGCCGGCGAGGTCGTAGGCAGTATCGGCCGCCGCCTTGGCCTCGTGAATGGCGAAGGTGGTGGCCAGGCGGATGCGCATGCGATTGGCGATGCTGAGCGCCTTCGTAGCCATGGCCTCCTGCCAGATGTCGCTTAACTCGCTCAACACGAAGGCCCGCGCCGCCCTGATCCGGGCCTCGGCCTGGGCAACCTCGTATTGCACCATGCCAGTGTCGCGAAGCGTGTGCTTTGCCAGCGGCGGCCGCTTGTCCACCGCCAGCTCGGTGAAGGAAGCGAGCATCGCGCGGGCAATCCCGAGGGCGGTACCGCAGAAGCCGCTGGCATAAAGGCTCATCTGCGGAAACAGGTAGAGCGGCGCCTGATAACGGCGCTCGGCAGGATCGTCGCGGAGCAGCGAGTGGTCGTGGCGAACGAACAGGTCCTTGACCTCGTAGCTGTCGCTGCCGGTGCCGCGCAGGCCGATCACGTCCCAGCTGTCGATCCAGGTGGCCTCGCTGGCGGGCAGCAACAACGTGCGGACCACGATCTCGCCGTCGGCGTCGCGCCGGGGCGAGCCGTCGGCCTCGACGACGCTGGCAGGCCCGCCCAGCCAATTGGCGTGCCGGCCGCCGCTGACGAAGGCCCAGCGTCCGGTCAGCCGATAGCCGTCACCCTCGATGATGGCCTGAGACTTGGTACCCGGACCCCAGGCCAGCACGGCCTCCGGATGGCGGCCCCAGACCTCCCGAGCGATCTCGGGGTCGAGGTAGGCGGCCGACATGGCGCAGCCGTTCCCCTGGCACAGGCACCAGGCGGTGCTGGCGTCGTGCTTCGCCACTTCCTCGATCACCTGGAAGAAGGTCGGCGGGTCGGTCTCGAAACCCCCGAAGGGGCGCGGCAACAGCAGACGGAACAGGCCTTGCCCGTGCAGCGCGGCCTGAAGGGTTGGGGTCAGGCGCAGACTGCGCTCCGACGCCTCGGCCTCAGCCTCGATGGTTGCGGCGATGCGCTGGACCCGGGCGAGATAGTCCTCCCCGGCATCAGCTTGGCCGGGGACGATCGATGTCTGCATCGCCATATCCTCCCTCATCGCCGGGTCCACCATTGAATGGGATAGGGCGATGCGGTTCAAGACGGCGCCAGCCACCGACTTCCGGGTTGGTGCGACGGCCTGCATAGCGCCCAGTGCACTGGCACACACAGAAGACGCAGAGCACACGATCAATCCGAGAAGGTTTCCTCGAGGCCGCCAGGGACGCACAGGCGCTTGCATCGACCGCATACTTGCAAGGCGTTGGTCAGGGGTTTAGCCTCTTTGACATCGCTGATCTGCCATGCCGTGGTTCGTCCGGATCTATGCCTGCGGCGGTCCGGAGAACGAATTAGTCGCGGAAATCAGGCACAGGCAAGAGAACGGACTGGGAGGCATCGAATGTTCAGGAAATCGGAACTGATGCGGCCCTCCTTCCTTTGTGCGCTGTCACTCGGCGTCGCATTCGCTGGAACGGCAGCGGGCCAGGAAGACACCGTGGCCGCACGAGCGGTCGAGGGGGCGCGAGCCTACATCGAGGCCAATAATCTCGAAAACCCCAAGCTCAACATGCTTCTCAACTCGCTCTTTCGCAACGCAATGCCTGACTTCGCAGCGGAGTGGAAGGAGCTCACAGGCGTCGAGATCATATCGGAGCCGCTCGGCTACACCGACATTCCGAGCAAGGTCATGGGCGAATGCGTTGCGAAGACCGGCGCCTTCGACATCTTCAATGATTTTCCATACACCCAGCCCGATGCGGCGAGCTGTGGCGTGCTTCAGCCACTCGACGAGTATGCCGAGAAGGGCCAACCAGACTTCTCCGGCATACCAGAGGCGTTCCTCGCCCAGCAGCAGTACAACGGCAATCAGTACAGCTTCGTGCTCGACGGCGACCACATCATGCTGGTTCTCAGGAAGGACCTCGTCGAGAACGAGCAGGTGCGCGCCGAGTTCCTGGCGGCGACCGGCAAGGAGCTCGGCTGTCCCGAGACCATGGCCGACTGGGAGGAGCAGGCCGCCTTCTTCCACACCAAGGCCGGCGAGACCCGCTGGGGCATCACCTTCGAACAGCCGCTCTACGGCGCCATGGGATACCGTTCGGTCAACTTCTCACACCGTCATTTCCCGGCCTATTTCGGCGGGCTCCTGTTCGACGAGGACATGAACCCGCGCATCAACACCGAGCAGGGCATCAACGCGATCAAGGCGCTTGCCTCGATCGTCCAATACATGCCGGAGGATATCCAGGGCTGGGGCACGCCGCAGATCTATCCGTTCTGGGGCTCGGGCCAGGCCTATTCGGTGATGTCGTTCCCGTCGATCTACGGCTACGGCAACGCCAATCCCGACAGCGTGGTCAAGGACAAGCAGATGCCCTGCGTCATCCCGGCGACGACGGCCGGGGGCGAGCCGGTGCGGCGCGCTGCGGAAGCGGCCGGAACCTCCTATGAAGTCAATGCCTATAGCGACCATCCCGAGCTCGCGTACTGGTTCATCCAGTGGCTGACCAGCCCGTCGGTCGGCAACCGGGCGATTGCCCATCCTCAAGGCTTCTGGGACCCGTACCGGACCCAGAATCTGGGTGACGAGGGAATCCTCGCCAAGTTCGGGCAGGAGTTCCTCGACGCGACGTTAGAGAACGCCAAGTACACGACGTCGCTTCTTTATATCGAGGGCCACTACGAGTACATGAAGATCCTCGATGACAACCTTGCCGATGTGATGAACGGCAATATCACACCGGAAGAGGCGGCGGCCAACATCGAAGCGGGCTGGAACGAGGTGACCGAGGACATCGGTCGCGACAATCAGATCGAGGTGTGGCGCAAGGGCGTCGAGGCGGGCCTCTACATCGACAAGTTCTGAGGCTGTCGCCGCTCCCGAAAAGGCGATGGCTGAAGCGGCGGCGACCGCGGTTGGCAGGAAGATGGGCGGACGGGCTCAGGGCCCGTTCGCCCGGCTCGCCGTCTGGCTCGGCCAGGAGCGGGTATTCCGGTGGATACCCTTCATCCTGGTCGAGGGGACGTTTGTCCTCGTCATTATCGTTCCGTTCCTGCTCACTGTCTACATCAGCCTGCTCCGCTGGCGCGCCAACCGGCCCTTCGAACAGGCTAGCCTTTCGGGATTTCGCAACTACGAACAGGTGCTGACGGACGTCGGGTTCTGGGAGGCGCTCGGACGGACGTTTTATTTTGCCGGCTTCGCCGTTGTCCTGGAGCTTCTCATCGGCTTCTCTCTGGCTATGCTCGTGCACCGCGTGAGCCGCGGCCGACGCATCTACATCACAATCTTTTTGATTCCGATGATGGTGGTGCCGGTCGTCGTCGGCTACAACTTTTCGATGATCTACCTCGATAGCGGGCCACTGAATCAGCTCCTGGCCCCGTTCGTCGAGCCGTTCGGTATCAATCCGCGAATCCGCTGGCTGTCTAATCCTCTCGCCGCTCAGTGGGCCATCATTCTGGCCGATGTCTGGCAGTGGACATCGCTCACCTTCCTGATTTTCCTGTCCGGATTCTCGGCGCTCCCCCAGCAACTCATCAACGCCGCGCGCGTGATGGGCGCGAACTCGCGGCAGATATTCTTTTGGGTGGAGCTGCCGCTTCTGAGGCCGATAATCATTATCGCAATAGTCATTCGATCAATGGAGGCGCTGAAGCTGTTCGACCCTGTGGTACTGCTCACCTTCGGCGGCCCGGGTACGTCAACCCAGACGATCGCCTATTATCTCTGGGAGCAGGTGTGGCAGTTCAACAAGTTCTCGTTTGGCGCCGCCGCCTCCATCCTGCTTCTGCTCATCTTCTCGACCTTCATCTTTACCGGGATATGGCTGCTCACGCGCCAGAGCGCCCGGGT
>DASTBR010000251.1:0-3261 GCA_035711945.1 Dehalococcoidia bacterium | reverse complement strand
CTGGAGACCGAGCCCGCACGCCCGTCCTTAACAACCGAATACCTGGCGCTCTTCGAACACCGCGCGAGCCCGGCCCGCCACCCAACCGACCGATGGTAGGGACGTATTGAATACGCCTGGCCACCACACCATCTGTCTCATCTGTTCCATCTGTGGATAAATCCTCATCCGTGGAGCCTGCCGAACGCCTCCAGCACCGAAAAACGCGTTTCGCCGAAACGAAAAACGAATAACGAATCACTTCCAGATTCAAAATCACCCCAAATCGCGGAACGAATCGCCGAAATACCCCGCATAACAAGGCCACTTAAGGCCCTCTAGGGCGCTTTAACCCCGAATAACCCCTCTAAATTGGCCCTCGACAGGCACACTAAAAGAGATGCCCGAGTCACCCCACGCCGAACGCCTGCGCGAGCTGGCCAGCGACATGCTCGCCCGCCGGCGCCTGATCATCGCCAGCAACCGCGGCCCCGTGGAGTACACCCGCCACGAGTCTGGAGAGGTTACCGGCACCCGCGGCAGCGGCGGCCTCGTCACTGCCCTGACCGCCGTCTCCCAATGGGCCGAGCTGACCTGGATCGCCGCAGCAATGACCGAGGGCGACCGCGAGATCGCAGGACAGGCCGGCCCGGAGCGCGTCCACTCGCCCGTCCCCGAGGAGCAGATGTACCTGCGCTTCGTCGACCTCCCGCGCCAGGCCTACAACCGCTACTACAACATCTTCAGCAACCCCCTCCTCTGGTTCATTCAGCACTACATGTGGAACACCCCCCGCACGCCGAATATCAACCAGTCCATCTACGACGCCTGGGAGAACGGCTACGTCCCCGTCAACAAGGCGTTCGCCGACGCCATCGTCGGCGAGGCCGCCGGCGACCGTGAGCCGCCCTACGTGATGGTCCAGGACTACCAGCTCTACGTGGTGCCCGGCTTTGTCCGCGAGGCGCTGCCCGGGGCAATCATCCAGCACTTCACCCACATCCCCTGGCCCGACCCGCGGTACTGGGAGCTCCTGCCCCACGAGATGCGCCTCGCCATCTTCGAGAGTCTGGCCTGCTGCGACTTCGTCGGCCTGCAGACGCAGCGCGACACCCGCAACTTCCTCCACTCCTGCGAGGCCGTGCTGCCCGACGCCGACATCGACTACCGCCGCTCCAGCGTCTGGTACAAGGGCCACCTCACCATGGCCCGCAATTACCCGATCTCGATCGACGCCCGTGGCCTGCTCGAATACGCCGAGTCGCCCGAAGTGAAAAGCTACGACCAGACCCTCGCCGGCCTCTTCGATCGCAAGACCATCCTCCGCGTCGACCGCATGGAGCCGTCGAAGAACATCGTCCGCGGCTTCCGCTCCTTCGAGCTCCTCCTCGAGAAGCACGAGGAGCTGCGCGGCCAGGTCAACTTCGTGGCCATGCTTGTGCCCTCACGCCAGGAGCTATCGCTCTACCAGACCTACACCGACGACGTCTTCGAGCTCGTCGACTCGATCAACCTGGAGTTCGGCGACGACGACTGGCAGCCCATCACCGTCTTCCACGAGAACAACTACGCCCAGGCCATCGCCGCCATGAAGAGCTACGACGTCCTTCTGGTCAACCCGGTGATCGACGGCATGAACCTCGTCTCAAAGGAAGGGCCGTTGGTCAACCAGCGCAACGGCGTCCTCATCCTCTCAGAGGCCGCCGGATCACACGAGCAGCTGGGCGAGTGGGCGCTCTCCGTGGCTACCGCCGACATCGAGGGCACGCAGCGCGTTCTGTACCAGGCGCTGGAGATGGAGGCGAAGGAGCGCAAGCGCCGCGCCAAAGCCCTCCGCGAGCAGATTCTCGACCATGACATTGCAGCCTGGCTCGAGGATCAGTTCCGCGACCTGAGTACGCTGGCCTGAAGATATCCCTACATTCGCGCGGCCCGCGAGGGTACGAGCTTGAGCGCGTGCTGGCCCTCGCCGAAGCGCTTGAGGCCGACGTCCTGGTAGCCAAAGTCGATGGCCCTGGCCACCACCTCCTCACGTGAGACGTGCCGCTCACGCAGGCCGAGGCCCTCGGTGTCGAGGATCACCCAGACGGCGACGTCGGCGGCCGCCTTGTCCTGCAGATCGCGCATCGACTGCTCGAACAGCCCGGGTGTCTGTGGCCAGATCAGGGCGAGGTCAACACGCTCACCTTCGCCAAGGTCCTGGACATGTATGACGCGCGCCCGCTTCGGCAGCACCGACTGCAGCGACTCACGGAATCCGGTCGGAGCATTGAAGAGCGAGATATTGTGGCCCTGTCGTATGCCAAGTCTGCGCCCGGTGAAACTGTCGAACTGCGGCTCGACTTCCTCTGCGACCAACTGCACCCCTCCGCTTCGGAGATGTCTCACTTATGACGATAAGACACGTTCAGAGCCGCGAATCCAGGAGCAGCGTGACCGGGCCGTCGTTGACGAGCTCGACTTGCATCTTGGCGCCGAACCGGCCCTCGGCGACGGTCAACCCGGACTCGCGCAGCAGCTCGATGACCCGTTCGACGAGCGGTTCCGCCACCTCGGGCGGCGCTGCGTCGACGAACGCAGGCCGGCGGCCCTTGCGGGCGTCTCCCAACAGCGTGAACTGGCTGACGACCAGCACCCCGCCTCCCACATCGGCCAGCGCGAGGTTGAACTTGCCCTCGTCGTCGCTGAAGATGCGCAGCTCAGCGACCTTCCTGGCCAGCCACGCCGCGTCGTCGGGACCATCGCCGTCGGCCACGCCAACGAAGACGAGAAGGCCGCGGTCAATCTGTCCGACGACTTCCCCTTCGACGCGCACGGCAGCCTTGATGACCCGCTGGACGACCGCCTTCACGGATCCAGCTACAAATGGCTCATCACGCCGCCGTCGACGTAGAAGACCTGCCCGCTGACATAGCCTGCACCCTCGGACGCCAGGTACAGCGCCAGCGGCGCGGCCTCCTCCGGCTTGCCCAGCCGGCGCATGGGGATGAAGCGCACCAGCTGATTTTCGGCCGGGTCCGCTGACCCGATCCCCGGCGTGTCCTCCAGCCACATCGGTGCGATGCAGTTCACCGTGATGCCGAGCGACGCATACTCCTGCGCCAGCGAGCGCGTCAGTTGCAGCACGCCGCCTTTCGCGGCGGCATAGGCGGCGGAGTTCGGCAGACCGCGCGATCCCAGCCCCGACGAGACGTTGATGATCCGGCCGAAGCCGTCCTTCTCCATCTCCTTAGCCGCTGCCCTGTTGGCGAAGAAAACGCTTGAGAGGTTAATGCCGATCGT
>DASTBR010000250.1:0-2292 GCA_035711945.1 Dehalococcoidia bacterium | reverse complement strand
GATTGGATTAGGCCGGTTCTGGGTGCGCGTGGCGAGGTCGCCTTTGATCGGCAGGTTGTCGTCGCCGTGGAGGTGGTGCTGCACTCGACGACGGGCATTATCAGGGACCTGGTCCATCCAGAAGACGACGATAAGGTGGCTGTGGCCGGAGAGGCCGTTGAGCGAGGGCGCGAGGTCATCGCGCAGGACGAGGCGAGATTCGACGCTTTCCCAGCCGCGCATCATCGGTTTCTTGACGCGGTTGGAGACCACGCCGATCGGGGTCAGTTCGATCGAGCGGGCTGGGACTTCGGGGTTGGGTTTACGGAGGAGGCGCGGCACAGGGGAAGTTTAGTCGGGGCATCGGTCATGGATTTCGAGTCAGGTCGCAGATCGGCGCGGATTCAATGTCTCCAAAGGCGACTCTACGAACGCCCCCTACACGACCTCATGTAGTCGAGCGTTAGGAGTGAGTTACTAAGATCGGCTGTGAGCGAATGGTTAAAGAGAAGAACGGTACGGAGCTTCAGCGGGATCCTGTTGTCCAGGATTTCGTGTCGGCTGTGGCTGGTGGCGAGCACTGGGCGCAGGCGCTCGCTCAGGCAATGGCGGCCTGGCAGCTCGCCGAGGAGACGATCGGTGACCGCCACTACCGCTACCTGATCGGTGGCGAGGCGTTCGACTGGCTGGTCCTCGCCGAGCGGCTGCTCGAGGAGGTCGCCGACTTCGTGCCCGATAAGGAGCGCGTTGCTTTGCTCTTCGACGGCAGATGGCCGGAGGGCTTCGACGAGGCGGCTCTCAAGGACGCGCTAAGCCCGGCGCGGTATGCGGCCCACCTCAATTTCCAATACGGGGTCGTTGTCGAGGAGGCGCTGCAGCTGGCGTTCGAGCAGGAGGTGCAGAAGGAGCGCACTTCGAGGGTTTGGGGAGACGATGGACGGACAGCTGAGAACGAGCAGGCGATGGAGCGGCTATACGGCTCGTCGCGGGAGCAGTTGCTGGCGATGTTCCAGGAGGAGCGGCCCGACGTTCACCTGCCGGCCGACGCCATGGGCCTTGGCGACCTCAAAGAGTTTCTCTACTGGCTGTTCCAATACCGCGTGAAGATGGCGGATCCGGCACGCGTGGCTTCGGACACGCGACGTGGACTGGCCACGCTGTCGCAGATGGAGCATGACGTGCGGCTGCGGCGGCGCAGCGTCACGCGCCTCGAAGAGATCGAAGAGTGCCTCGAGACCTCGGCGTGGTTCGCGCACAGCGGACGCCAGTAAGCCGGGGGCGTTTGTGACACAGTGCGCAAAGGGCCATAGAATCGAAGTGGGCCGTTCAGAGACTCGATTCGGGACGTTTTTCTCCGCGACACGCCCGAGCAGCTGACGGCTTCGGTCCCCGCCTTAGGCGGGCGCCAATCGAGGTGGCATGGCTTTCGGCGATCTGCTTGAGACGTACGTCGCAGTCCTCATCGGGGTAATCGTTGGCTTCATCCTCGTCGCCACGGCCTTGATCGCTAACAAGCTACTGGCGCCGCGATATGCGACGGCGTCGAAGGAAACGCCCTACGAGTGCGGCATGATGCCGATCGGGCGTAACGTGACGAACTTCCACTTCCGTTACTACCTCTACGCGATCCTCTTTCTCGTCTTCGACGTTGAGGCGGTCTTCCTCTTCCCGTGGGTCGTCAGCTTCGCCGACATCGGCGTATTCGCCTTCTGGGAGATGGTGATCTTCATCCTGATCCTGGCGGCCGGCCTGGGCTACGCGTGGAAGAAGGGCGTGCTCTCGTGGCACGGAGCGTGAACCATGCCGGCTAAGAAGCGCTACACGCCTGAGGAGATCGCAGCGATCCGCGAGCGCGCCGGCCTTCCGGCTGCAGCCGCTGCTCCGGCAAAGGGCGGCGAAGGCGCTGCCGTCGCGACGGCTCCCGCCGAAGGGCAGGAGGAGATCCCGGCCGGTGCCCGTGAGACCGGGGGGCTGCCCGCCCGCGTTCATCTCGACCAGGAGACCGCCAAGTTCGCGCCCATTGCGCCGGCCCAGGGCAAGGCTCTCTACAGGGCGCTGTTGCCGGGGATCATCCAGATGCCGGCTGACACGCTGATCGCAGCGGCACGCAAGTCGTCACTGTGGCCGCTGACGTTCGGGCTGGCCTGTTGCGCGATCGAGATGATCGGGACGTTCATGTCGCACCACGACCTCGACCGCTTCGGCATCGTCCCCTGGCCGTCACCGCGGCAGGCGGACGTGATGATCGTGTCGGGGACGGTAACCAAGAAGATGGGGCCGGCCGTGAAGCTGCTCTATGAGCAGATGCCCAAC
>DASTBR010000249.1:0-5575 GCA_035711945.1 Dehalococcoidia bacterium | reverse complement strand
CATGATCCTTCAGGTCCACGACGAGCTGCTCTTCGAAGGGCCCGAGAAAGAGCTGCCCGAGGTCCAGGACCTCCTCCTCGACATCATGCCGCAGTCGATGGAGCTCAGCGTGCCGCTCAAGGTCGACCTCAAGATCGGGCGCTCGTGGGGCGAAATGCGCCCTGTCCAGAGCGTCCTTGCCGGCCCGGCTGGCGTTCAGATCAGCGCTGCCCATGCCTGAGCTGCCCGAGGTTGAGACCCTGCGCCTTGACCTGCTTCCCGAACTGTCGGGGCGCACCGTTAAAGAGGTCTGGATCTCTCCCAATGCGCCTCGCCTCGTCCAGGGCATGCCCGTCCAGCTCTTCGTCGACAGCCTGCGCGGCCGCACTGTTGCCGGGATGGGCCGCCGCGGCAAGTACCTGGTTATCGAGCTCGACGATGCAACCTCGCTGATCGTCCACCTGCGCATGACCGGCCAGCTCCTCGTCGTCGATCCCCAGAGCGAGGCTGACCCCTACGTACGGGCGCGCTTCTGGCTCGACGACGGCAAAGAGCTGCGCTTCCGCGACGTGCGCAAGTTCGGCACGATGTGGCACGTTCTGGATACAGAATCGGTAGTCGAAAAGCTCGGCGTAGAGCCACTCTCGGGCGAGTTCACGGCCCCGGTGCTGCGAGCCGCCTTCGCCCGCCGCGCAGCGCCGATCAAGGCGGTCCTGCTCGATCAGCATGTCATCGCCGGCCTCGGCAACATCTACGCCGACGAGGCGCTTTTCTTCGCCCGCGTTCACCCTCTCACCCCCGCCCGCGACCTCTCACCGAAGAAGGTCGAAGCTGTCCGCGAGGGTGCGATCCGCGCTCTCGAGCAGGCCCTCGGCAACCGCGGCTCCAGCTTTCGGGACTATGTCGACTCCCAGGGCCGTCCTGGCGGCAACCGAGAGCATCTCTGGGTCTACAAACGGACCGGCGAGCCCTGCCTCAACTGCAGCCGCCCAATCGCCCGTACCGTCGCTGGCGGGCGAAGCACGCACTACTGCCCGAACTGTCAGCGCCGCAGCCGGCGGCGAGTCGTCCGGCGGGCGGCGTGACCAGCCAGCTGATCAAGGGCTTCAAGGTCGGCCACTGCACCGACCTCGAGGCAGCGACCGGCGTCACAGTCGTCCTCTGCGAGGAGGGCGCGACCCCAGGTGTCGACCTGCGCGGCGCGGCCCCTGGTACACGTGAAACAGAGCTCATGCGGCCCGAGAACATGGTTGACCGCGTCCACGCGGTCGTGCTCGCCGGCGGCAGCGCCTTCGGCCTCGCCGCCGCCAACGGCGTCGTCGGCTGGCTCGAGGAGAAGGACATCGGCTGGCCGACGAGCACCGGCGTAGTGCCGATCGTTGGCTCGGCCATCCTTTATGACCTGGGTGTCGGCGATGCCAAACGCCGCCCCGACGCCGCCATGGGCTACCAGGCCTGCAGCGACGCCACGACGGCTTTAAAGGGCAAAGGCACGGTCGGCGCCGCGACCGGCGCGACGGTCGCCAAGGCGCTCGGCATGGAGCGCTGCTTGAAGGGCGGCCTGGGATTCGCCGAACAAAGCCTGCCTGGTGGGCTGCGAGTTCAGGCCGTATGCGCAGCTAATGGAGTCGGCTCGATCGTCGATCCAGCATCAGCAGGGCTGGTGGCCGGTCCGCGCGACGAGAAAGGGCGCATGCTCGCCCCGCTGGATGCCTATCTGTCAGGCGCCGCGCTCGAGGCCCTGGGCCTCGTAGGCGAGGCCACGACACTCGCCGTAGTCATGACTAACGCTCAGCTCAACAAACAGGAAGCGACCCGCCTCGCGATGATGGCTCAGGCCGGCATTGCTCGTGCCGTGGTCCCGGCGTATACGCTGGGCGACGGCGATACCGTGTTTGTCCTGGCTACCGGCGAGCAACCGGTGCGTCCCGGCGAGCTCACCTCTCTCGGCGCGGTGGCGGCCGACTGCGTTTCTCGCGCCATTGTCGCCGGCGTGAAGGCTGCCACGGGCCTCGCTGGCATTCCCGCGGCGGCTGAAGCTTGAGCTCCCGGCTTCTTTAGAACTCTGCAACAGGTCGCGTCCTGACCGTAGGGGCACTGATAGAGGCCGAGCCTAGCCTCACGATGATCAAGCCCGATTGGGTTTGACCAGGGCGGTCGCCCTTCTCGTTGGTGGTGCTCCGGTAGTGTTTGTCTGTGAACTCGAGGAGCGCGGCCGCCCCTTCGAAGGAGGTACCAGATGGCCAGGGTTAGAGATTTCATGAGTAAGGACATCGTTAGTGTCAGCCCGCAAACCGACCTCAGCGAGGCGGCGCGGCTTATGAAGCAACACGACGTGGGTATCCTGCCAGTCGTCGAACGTGATTCCCTGCGCGGCGTAGTCACCGACCGCGACATCGTTGTTAAGGGACTCGCTGAGGGTAGGCCGGCGGCCACCGTCTCTGAGGTCATGTCGCAAAAGGTCGTGAGCCTCTCGCCAGAGGACGATGAGAAGGACGCTCGCCGCCTGATGTCAGACAATGACGTCCGGCGCCTTCCGGTCTGCCAGGACGACCGGCTGATCGGCATGGTCTCGGTCGGCGACCTCGCAGTAAGGACCGACGAACGCCACGCCGGTGAGGTCATGGAAAAGACCGGCCCACCTGCCTGACGATCGACTGATCCGAAGCGCGGCAAGGTTGCTATACTCAGCGCGCCTCCGACTTCGAACGAAGCGGAGAGTACGAGGCTGAGCCTCATCAGCAAGAAGGACTCTTGGCTCGCTCGGATCATTCGACCGAGACGGCAGCGGTTCCTCCGTCGTGCCCTTTCGGTCTGACCGAAAGGGTACTTTCGTGAACAGGCCAACCGTCGGCTTCATCGGTACTGGCCGCGCCGGCACCGCCTTGGCTTGCGCGCTCAGCAGCGCACGCTACCCGGTGGTTGCCGGCTGGAGCCGCAGCACACCCGCGCTCGATCGATTCACCTCGGTTGCCCCGGGAGCCCGGCGATGCGAGCGCCCGGCTGACGTCCTCGAGAACGCTGAGCTTGTCTTTCTGACGGTTCCCGACTCGCTGATCGAGGTGCTCGCTCAGTCACTGCCGTGGGACGCCGGGTGGACGGCCGTTCACTGCAGCGGGGCGCTCTCGCTCGACGTGCTCGCCGCGGCCGCTGCGGAGGGCGCAGCGATAGGCTCTTTCCACCCGCTTCTGCCGCTCGCCTCGGCCAACGTCGACTTAGCCGGAGCCGCGGCGGCTATCGAAGGCGACGAGCACGCCCTTCCGCTGCTGAACGAAGTTGCTGCGGCGCTCGGGATGCATCCCATCCACCTCCACCGCGGCGAGAAGCCGCTCTACCACGCTGCCGCCACGCTCCTCTCGAACTACACGGTCACGCTTTTCGATTTGGCTGGACGCAGCCTGGAGCAGCTTGGGCTGTCGGAGGCTGAAGCTCGCAGGAGCCTGTTGCCACTACTGCGCGGTGTTGTGGCGAACCTGGAGCACTCCGACCCTGGGGTCGCGCTGACTGGACCAATCTCCCGTGGCGACGTTGAAACCGTACGCGGGCACATCCGGGTCCTCTCCGAGCACGATCCGAGTGTCCTAGAGGCCTATCGAGCTTTGGGTCTGCGGACCGTAGCCCTCGCCCGTAGGGCGAGTGCAATTGACGAGGACAAGGCAATCGAGCTGGAGGAAGTATTAACAGCCGACCAAAAGGAGGAGGTACCGGCATGAGGCGCACAATTGGAGACCTGAAGGCCTACAAGGAGCGCAGCGAGAAGTTCGCGATGATTACGGCCTACGACTATCCCTCGGCCCGTCTCGTCGACGAGGCGGGCATACCTATCATCCTCGTCGGCGACACCCTCGGCATGGTCGTACTCGGTTATGACTCGACGATCCCGGTCACGCTGGAGGACATCATCCACCACGCCAGGGCGGTCGTTCGTGGCGCGCCGAACGCCATCATTGTGGCCGACATGCCTTTCATGTCGTACCAGGTGTCGCCCGACGAAGCCCTGCGCAACGCCGGAAGGCTGATCCAGGAAACCGGAGCCACCGCTGTGAAACTCGAAGGCGGCGCGGCGATGGCGCCAACGGTCTCCCGCATCGTCCAGGCCGGCATCCCCGTCATGGGCCATGTCGGGCTCACGCCACAATCCGTAAACCAGCTCGGCGGCTACAAGCTCCAGGGCACTACCCCCCGCGCGGCCGTTCAGATCCTGACCGATGCCGCCGCTCTACAGGAGGCTGGCGCCTTTTCGGTCGTCCTCGAGACGATCCCTGCACGTCTTGGCACGCTCGTCAGCAAACGTTTGACAATACCGACGATCGGGATTGGTGCTGGCCCCGGCTGTGATGGGCAGGTCCAGGTGTTCCACGACATGCTCGGCCTGTTCGACGCCTTCAAGCCGCGGCATGCCCGGCGTTACGCGGAGCTCGGTGCACAGATCCGCGAAGCGACGGCGCGCTACATCGAAGACGTGAGGTCTGGTGAGTTTCCTGGTGAGGCTGAAAGCTTCAAGGTTAGTCCGGCCAAGCTCCGTGACGTCGAGACGATGGTTTATCCGGGCCTCGCCCCTTCTCAAGCCGCGCGCGAGGTGGCAGAATAGCCGTGCCTTTGCGTCGAAAGGAGCACGTGTGATGGCTGGTCGAATGAGGATTATGGGGCGGTCGGGCGACACAAAGGTCGACTGGGACCTGGATTCAGAAGAGGCCGTCCGCGAAGCTGAGCGGATCTTCCGAGAGCACATCAATCGCGGCGCCTACGCCTTCCGCGTCACGGATACAGAGGACTCCGAACGCATCGAGCAGTTTGACGCCCGCGCGAGCGAGATCGTCGTCCTCTATCCGATGTCCGGAGGCTAAACCCCCGGGGAGGCTGTAGCCTCGTGCCTCTGCAACTTCTTAGCGGGACTGTCGTCGTCTCACTTGCCCTTGGCTCGGCGTGTGCGGCCAGCCTGCCGGGCCTCGCGGCGTGGCGTAGCAGCAGCACTCAGCGCGCGATGAACTTCGCTCTGCTCGGCGTGCTGCCGGTGTTGCTCTCCGTGCTCTACGTCTACCTTGCAGCGAATGCGGGCTTCCCGTTGGCGGCTGCCGTTTCGGCCGCCATCTCGGCGGTAACGTTGGGTGTTTGTAGCCTGATCGTCTACAGGCGCACGCCTGAGGTCGACCGCTTCGACAAGCTTGTCCTGGCCCTGCTTGGCGGGTTGCTCTTCGCGCCACTGGCGCTGCTCCTATTCGCTGCCGCCAGGTTGCTTGATGCGCTGTCGCCGCTACAGCTCCTGGTCGGCTCGCTGGTGGCGCTGCTGACGCTCGGTGTGCCGGTGGCAGTGGTCTTCGGCTACGGCGCGATTCTCGAGCGTGTCCGCGAGCCAGAACCGATCCAGGTCCGACGCATCGAAAGCAGCCAGCGGCGTATGGCCGAGGCGGCTGCCCGCCAGCTGCTGCGCGACGTGATGGGCGACGACGTTACGCGTCAGGCCTCTACGAAGGGCTACCTGGAGGTTGAGGGCAAGCTCTGTCGCTACCGCGTCTATCCGGGAAGCTTCCGCACCGCTGTATTGAATAAGAGCGGGCGCTGGATCGGCAACCTCTGCGTCATCCCGGCGAATAGC
>DASTBR010000248.1:0-2444 GCA_035711945.1 Dehalococcoidia bacterium | reverse complement strand
GCCGTTTCCTTGATGTCGCCCCCGGGTTTCGAGCGCAGGCCGCTAACGATCGTGGAGCCGGGCCCCCGTTGGGACGAGCGCGACGGTTCCTTCGAGCAGGAGGCGATATTGGACCTCGTTGCCTCGCGCGGCAGGCTCGAGATTGACGACCTGAAGCGCACACTCGGTCTGAAGCGCACAGGTGCCCTCAATTCACTGGTCGAGCGAGGCGTACTCAACCGTGTATACGAGCTGGACAGGCCGCGCCTCGGCCCAAAGGTCGTCACGTACGTTGAGCTCGCCATCTCCAAATCCGAGGCTGAGCAGCTTGCGACGGCGCCCGGACAGAAGCGTTCGCGCCAGGCCGACCTGCTGGACCGCCTGGCCGAATCCGGCTCGCTGAGCCTCATAGATGCCAGGTCTGTGGCCGGCGGCATGGCGGCGCTCAACCGCGTGGTCAGCAGCGGCGCGGCGCGCCTCGACGATTCGCACCTCAGCCTGGCAATTGCCCAGGGCGAATCAAGACTGCGCGCCGCCGACCTTCGTCTGACGGCGGCCAGCAGGCAGCGCAACAGCGCGCTCATGTACCTCGCTCGACAGGATCAGCCGATACCCTATCCCACCCTGCGTGAGGACGCCGATGTAACGCGCCTGACCCTTGAGAAGATGGAGCGGGAGGGCCTTGTGAGGCTCAGCGACGTTCCGAGCGAGCGCGATCCGCTCGCGGGAAAGTCGTTCGAGACAGTGGCTCGCCCCGTACTCAGTTCAGAGCAGTCGAGATGCGTTGATGAGATCGCCGCCGCGCTTCCCACAGGTGGAAGCTTCCTGCTGCACGGGGTGACCGGCTCCGGCAAGACGGAGGTGTATCTGGCGGCCCTCGAGGCCGCGGTAGCAGCCGGCAGGCGCGGAATTATCCTGGTCCCTGAGATCTCGCTCACTCCACAGGCTGTCCAGCGCTTCAGCCAACGCTTCCCCGGCCGAGTAGCTGTCCTGCACAGCGGCCTTTCTCAGGGTGAGCTCTATGACCAGTGGCACGGCATACGCGACGGGCGTTTTGATGTGGTGGTCGGAGCACGTAGCGCGCTCTTCGCCCCCCAGCCTGACCTCGGGCTGGTTGTGCTCGACGAAGAGCACGAATGGACGTACAAAGAGGCCGACCGCCAGCCGCGCTATGACTCACGCGCGGTAGCCTCGAAGCTCGCCGCGCTGACCGGCGCGGTCGTCGTGGCGGGCTCGGCGACTCCTCGGGTCGAGAGTTACTACGCCGCAGCGAGCGGACGTGCACGCCTTCTATCGCTCGACCAGCGCGTGGCATCGGCTGGCTCGACACGACCGCCAAAGTCGCTGCCATTGCCGCTCGTCGAGGTTGTCGACCTGCGGGAGGAGCTGCGTGCCGGGAACCGGAGCGTTTTCAGTCGCGGCCTGCGCGAAGGCATCATCGAAACGTTAGCTCGCAAGGAGCAGGTAATCCTCTTCCTCAACCGGCGCGGCAGCGCCGCGTTTCTCCTCTGCCGGAACTGTGGCTTCGTGCCGCGCTGCTCGTCCTGCGGGCTCGCCTTCAGCTTCCACGGCGGCGAGGAAAAACTCATCTGCCACCGTTGCAACCGACGACGCTCGCCATACCCGGCGTGCCCGCGCTGCCGAAGTCCCTACCTGCGACCGATGGGCGCCGGCACGCAGCGCATTGAGGACGAGGCGGCACGTCTCTTCCCGGCCGCTCGCCTCCTGCGCTGGGACCGTGACGTTACCCAGGCGAAGGGTGCCCACGAACGCATCCTCGAACGGTTCCTTCGAGGTGACGCGGACATTCTGATCGGCACTCAGATGCTCGCCAAGGGCCTGGACATTCCCGCTGTGAGTCTTGTTGGCGTCGTCAATGCTGACGTGGGCCTGAACATGCCTGACTTCCGCGCCGCCGAGCGGACATTCCAGCTCCTAACCCAGGTGGCTGGCCGAGCCGGCCGGGCGAACGCGCCCGGACGCGTCATCATCCAGACCTACCTGCCCGATCACTACGCAGTGACGGCTGCGGCCGAACACGACTACAAAGCATTCTTCGACCGCGAGATCGAGCAGCGCCGCAAGCTTCGCTACCCGCCGTTTCGCCGGTTGGTGCGCCTGACGTACGCCCATACAAGCGAGGAGGCCGCGCTGCGAGAAGCCGACCGACTGGCAGCAGAGCTTCGCCGGGAAACCCGGCGGCGCGGGCGCAGCGACGTCGAGGTCGTCGGGCCAGCGCCCGCTTACGTGCCACGGAGCCGCGGCCGCTATCGCTGGGAACTGCTTCTGAAGGGAATCGAGCCATCCGAAATCCTCGACCAAGCGACGCTTGGTCAGAGCTGGAGCGTCGACGTCGATCCTGTATCCCTGACCTGAAGCAGAAGCAGGGTCGTTGTATCATCGCTCAAGCCCAAAGCGGAGGTCGGAACGTTGGCGGTGCATCCCATCACCTATTTGGGAGCGCA
>DASTBR010000247.1:0-2416 GCA_035711945.1 Dehalococcoidia bacterium | reverse complement strand
GCCGGGCGTAGAATCCGACGTGGTCCAGCAGATACGCAGCCGCTGGCGCGAGGTGCTGGACGAGACGAGAAAGCGGAACTTCCGCGTGTCCGGGATGCTGAACGGTAACAGCGATGTCTGCGGCTACGAGAATGGGGTCGTGACCTTCGGCTTCCGACACCAGTTCCACGCCGAACAGATGGCCTCCGGCGGCGACGGCCAATTCTTGAGCGTGCTCGAGGAGACGGTCAAGGAGCTGTTCGGGCCCGAATTGAGCGTGCGCTGCATCCATCGTGCCGACGTGCGCGAGCCGGACAAGGGCGCGCCTGCCGGAAGCTCGGGCGGGCACCTCCTCAAGGAGGCGATGGACCTGGGCGGTAAGGTCGTGGAAGGAGGCGGATAATGGGTCGACAGTTTGGCGGCGGGGGTGGGGTCAATCCGAACATGATGAAGCAGGTCCAGGCGCTTCAGCAGCAGCTGATGCAGGCTCAAGAGGAGCTGCAGACAGCGACGGCCGAGGGGACGAGCGGCGGGGGTGCGGTCAAGGTCGTGGTGACCGGCGGGATGAAGATCCAGTCGATCAAGATCGACCCTGAGGTCGTCGACCCGGACGACGTCGAGATGCTCGAGGACCTGATCCTGGCGGCGGTCACGGAGGCGATGGACAACGCCCAGGCGATGCAGCAGAAGATGCTGGGACCGCTTGCCGGGGGCCTCAATATCCCAGGCCTTGGTTAGCGATTAAACGCAGTTAAAGTCAGTTATTTCGTCTGTGAGAGGCTTAACTGGCCTTAATTGCCCAGGAAAATCGGCGGTTTCGTCGGTTTATCGAAAACGAATCGAATCTGAAAGTGGCCGATCTTGCATTCGTTTTTCGTTCTTCGTTCTCGAGAACGCGCTTTTTTCGTGGCGGATCAGGCGTGGAGAGGGCGCCAGCCGTCGTTCAGGACGGCCTCGCATAGCGAACACAAGGCCATCTCTGATCCTCGACCTCACCGACGCGGCGCGGTGGCGCCAGCGGAAGCAACTTGGCCAGTTCCAAGGGCGGCGCGCCTTAGGCGCGCGACTACAAAGCCGAGAGGGGGTGAGTCCTCCTATTTGATTGGTAAAGGTGGGGCGGCGGCTCAGTGACCGACGACCGGTACCCCTCAAGAATAGCGAACAAGTGTTCTGCTTGTCAAGTGCCGAGAAGCGACAGTTTCTGACGCGGGTTGCGAGGCTCGGTGGAAGCTGACTCGCTATAATTCGCTGAGGCGACTTAACAATTTCCCGGTGCGCCGAAAGGTAACCCGTGCCCGAGCCTATTTCCGCCGCGGCGGCGCCCGTGGCGCGTCTGATCGAAGCCTTCCACAAGCTGCCGGGCATTGGCCCGAAGAGCGCGCAGCGCTTGACGTATCACATCCTGCGCATCCCGAAGGAAGAAGCCGACCGCCTGGCCGAGGCAATCACGGAGGCGAAGGAGCGAGTCTTCTTCTGCTCGGCCTGCCAGAACATCACTGACACGGATCCCTGCCAGGTCTGCGCCGACTCTGCCCGGGACCGCTCGACGATCTGCGTGGTCGCCGAGCCGCTCGACATCCTGTCGATCGAGCGGGCGGGTTATCGCGGGCTCTATCACGTGCTGCACGGCGTGATCTCGCCGATGGATGGCGTTGGACCGGAGCAGATCCGTGTGCCTCAGCTGCTGACGCGGCTCAAGGATGGCGAGGTGAAGGAGCTGATCGTGGCGACGAACCCCACTCTCGAGGGCGAGGCGACGGCGATGTACCTGGGGAAGCTTGCTGAGCCCCTGGGCATCCGAGTGACGAGGCTAGCCAGGGGCCTGCCGGTGGGCGGCGACCTGGAGTATGCAGACGACATAACGTTGGCGCGGGCGCTCGAGGGTCGACAGGAGCTGTAAGAGCACAATGCCGGGCAGTCGCACCTACTCGACTGAGGCTATCGTGCTGCGGCAACGACGGTTGGGTGACGCAGATAAGATCGTCACGCTCTTTACGCCGAACTTCGGTCGGATTGAGGCAGTGGCGAAGGGGGTTCGGCGGCCGAAGAGCCGGCTGGCGGGGCACGTCGAGGTGCTGTCGCATTGCAATCTTCTGCTGCATCGCGGGCGCAGCCTGGACGTGGTCAGCCAGGCGCAACTGCTGGAGAACTACCGACCGCTGCGCGAGGACCTCTCGCTGGTCAGCCGCAGTCTCTACGCCGCGGAGCTCGTGGAACGCTTCACAGACACGTCGATGGACAGCTTTCCGACCTTCTCGCTGCTGGTGGAGACGCTGCGCATCCTGGCGAAGGACGAATATCCGCCGGACACCGTCCTGCGCTATTTCGAGATGCGGCTGCTGGATGAGCTGGGCTACCGGCCGCAGATCGAGGCGTGCGTCGCCTGCGACCGAGCACTGGCGGAGGAGACCAATCTGTATAGCGGGAAGGCAGGCGG
>DASTBR010000246.1:0-10174 GCA_035711945.1 Dehalococcoidia bacterium | reverse complement strand
GTTCGAGTCCGTGGACGGTGGGACCTCACTGTCGTTCGATGCCTCTTATGAGTTGGCTGGTGGCTTTCTTGGGAGGGGGTTGGACCGCCTGCTGATAGCTCGGGTAGCCGAGCCGCGAATGCGGCAGGAGATCGCCAACTTCAAACTCCTGGCCGAACGCTGATCATGGCCGGGCCGCTGGCAGACGTTCGCATTCTCGACCTGACCTGGGTCCTTTCCGGTCCCTATGCGTCGATGGTGCTCTGCGACCTCGGTGCAGATGTGATCAAGGTTGAGCGTCCGCCATGGGGCGACGTCGCGCGGACGACAGGGCCCCACATCAACGGCGAATCGGTCTATTTCTTCTCGATCAACCGGGGCAAGAGGAGCATCACGCTCGATCTGAAGAGCGAGAAGGGGAGTGAAGTCTTCCTGAGGCTGGTTGAAAAAGCCGACGTGGTGATGGAGAACTTCACACCTGGCACGATGGAGGGTCTTGGCCTGGGTTACGACCGCGTTCGCCAAGTGAATCCTCGAATCATCTACGCGGCGACATCGGGCTTCGGCCAGACCGGCCCTGATAGGGACAAGCCAGCGCTCGACATCATCGTGCAGGGCATGGGCGGGGTAATGAGCATTACTGGAGAGCCCGATGGGCCGCCGATACGCCCGGGGTTATCGCTCGGCGACATCGCGGCCGGGTTGTTCACAGCGGTGGGCATACTCAGCGCGCTGCATGAACGAGAGCGCAGCGGGGAAGGGCAGATGATCGACGTCTCGATGCTCGACTGCCAGGTGGCGATCCTCGAGAACGCATTCTCGCGCTACTTTGCTACTGGAAAGGTGCCCGGGAAACTAGGTACGCGGCACCCGGCCGCGACGCCGTTCCAGGCCTTTCCCACCAGGGATGGATACATCGTCCTCGCCCTGGCGTGGGGCACGGAGAACCAGTGGGAGCTCTTCTGCGCGACGATCGAGCGGGCCGAGCTGATTAACGACGAGCGCTTTCAGACCAGCGGCGATCGGACCGCGAATCATGCCGCGCTGGAGCCGCTGCTCAACGAGGCCCTACGACAGAAGACCACGGCAGAGTGGCTGGCGCTGCTGGAACCTCTGCAGATACCATGCGGGCCCCTGAACAACATCGCCCAGGCAGCCGAGCATCGACAGATCCAGTCACGCGAGATGCTGCGACAGGTCGAGAATGCGCGTATGGGTCGCTCCCTGCCTTTGCCGGACACGCCGGTAAAGCTCTCGCGGACTCCGGGCGGCATCAAGGGCAACGCCCCTGACTTTGGCGAGCATCTCTTCGAGGTGTTGACCGATCTTGCCGGCCTCAGCGTCGAGGAAGTCCGGGAGTTGATAGCGTCTGGCGTGTCTTCGCGTGGCCGGCCAGACAAATGGCCGTTCTGAAGGCCTTACTCTCGGAGGTTGGTCAGGTCGGCGTGAAGCTTGTTTGCCTCTAGATCGATCCGTACTACGAAGTCACTGATCAGCGGAATCAGTAGCTCTCCTTTGCCATCTGTGACGACAATGACCTGCGTTTCGCCGGTGTCCAGGACGTCGGTGACGCGGCCAAGATCCCGTCCAGCCATATCCGCGACTTCTAAGCCAAGCAGCTGGAAGCGGTAGTACTGGTCGTCGCTAAGCGGCGCGAGCTCAGACTCCGGGATCGTCAGGAAGGCGCCCGAAAGCGCTGCAGCGGACTCGGGATTCTCGATCCCATCGAGCTTTAGGAGTAGCTGCTTCTTGCGCTCTTTGACATCGACGATGCGACGATCCGCGCCACCAAGGCGCAGCCGACTGCCGACAGCGAATCTGTCTGCGAAGTCGGTCATCGGCTCGACCTTGATGTGTCCTTGGAGTCCCCAGGCGCCGACGGCGCGGCCGACAGCTATTTCACCCGGTGGTGGTTCGCGCTGTATGGAAGGCTTAGCGCGGCGCTTGTCAGCCGGCACCGGGCTCGTCCCTAGTCGCCGATTTCGAGGGAGACGCGCTGGCCTGTGCGGGTGGCCGCGACCTTGAGAAGCGTGCGAAGGGCCTGGGCGATGCGACCCTGCTTGCCAATGACGCGACCCATGTCTTCTTCGTTGACCGTAAGGTGGTAAACCACGCGATAGCCCGAGGTACGCTCCTCGACGACTACCTCATCGGGATGCTCGACCAGTGACCTGGCTACGTACTCGATTAGCTCTTTCATCGCTGAGGAGTTCAGGCGGAGGCTGTATCGGTCCGCTCGCCGTCGGTTGAGTCGCTCTCTGCTGCGGCTTCCTCCGGTGCTGCCTCGGCCTCGGCCGGCGCTTCGGTCTCGGCTGCCGCAGGAGCCTCCTCGGCCGGCGATTCGGTCTCGGCTGCGGCAGGAGCGTCCTCGGCCGATGCTTCAGTCTCGGCTTCCGCGGGAGCCTCGTCGGCTGCGGCTGGAGCTTCTGATGCCGGGGCCGCTGGAGCCTCAGTCGGCGGCGCAGCCTCAGCCTCGGCGGCCTTGCGTTCCTCGCGTGTAGGCTTGGTCGGGCGCTTCGGCGCCTCACCGATGCCTTCGCGAGCCAGGAGCTTGGCCGCGGCTTCCGACGGCTGGGCACCTTTGGCGATCCACTCGCGTGTGCGATCGGCGTTGAACTCAAACTCCGCGGGGTTCTTGAGCGGGTTGTAGTGGCCAAGAATCTCAATGAAACGGCCGTCGCGTGGCGCTTGCTTGGTGGCGACGACCAGCCGGTAGGTTGGCTGCTTCTTCTTGCCCACGCGGGCGAGACGGATGCGGATCAAAAAGTCACCTCAAATCGGTCAACGGGGATACTGTTTAAGTCTGGCGCCGGCGGGCCTTAGCTTCCACGCGGCGCTAATTCAGAATAGGCGTTTAGATAGGCGGCAAGCGGCCGTCGGGTTAACCTTGAACGCAGGGAGGCATGTGATGCGCGACAGGGTCGATATGGGTGACGATTCCGGATACTCCGGCTTCATCTTCATGATGGTCGTACTGGGCGTGCCGGTCTTCCTCGTTACTGTGTTCGCCATGATTGGCATCCTCATAGCCAACTAGCGCGCCGGGCCAGCCGCTGATGCACACAGTAGTCGGCGGGACCGGGTTCATCGGCTCCGCGGTCGTCCGCGAGCTTCGGGATCGGGACGAACAAGTCGCCGTTGTGAGCCGCAGTGCGGAGAAGGTCGCAAAGACGTTCCCTGGTCTTGGCGTGATCGCCCGTGAGTGCGATGTCCGCGATTCCGTGCGGCTGTCCGAGGCGCTTAAGGATTCACAGGGCGTCGTCATTGCTCTCGCGTTCGACAACTACCCGATGGAGGACCCCAGCAAGGGCCGTACCTTCGAAGAAGTCGATCAGAAGGGAGCCGAGGCGGTTGCGAGCGTGGCGCGCCAGGCGGGCGTCGAGCAGCTCGTCTACCTGAGCGGCGCCGGCTCGGCCCCGGACGCCCGTTACCACTGGTTCCGCGCCAAGTGGAAGGCCGAACAGGCCGTACGCAGCAGTGGCGTCGCCTTCACGATCCTCAGGCCGTCATGGGTATACGGTCCGGGTGACAGATCGCTCAACCGGATGCTTGGCTTTGGCAGGGTCTTGCCGTTCATTCCGGTGATCGGCGATGGCTCGAAGCAGATGCTGCAGCCTGTATTCATTGACGATATTGCGCGGGCAGTCGCCGATAGTCTCGAGAAGTCTGAGGCGCGCAACCAGGTACTCGAGATCGGCGGACCGGAGGTCATGCCGATGGACGAGGTCGTCAAGACGGCGCTCGACGTATCCGAGAAGCGGCGGCTGATCATGCATCAGCCCAAAGGACTGATGAAGCTGGCAGCCGCAGGGATACGGCTCCTACCCGGTCCGCCGCTGACGCCGGATGGCGTCGAGTTCGCGGCGATGCCGGCAACTGTAGACAACAGCGCTCTGCATGCGGTCCTTGGGACCAAGCCGCGGCCACTGCGGGAGGGGTTGGAGACCTACCTCGGACCTGGTAGGCGATAACCGCGATATCCTGAGGTCGCCCGCTCCGCTTTTAGCGAAGGAGACCTCCCTTGGACCGCCGCCTCTTGAGACCTGGGCTGATCTTGCTGACGATCTTTGCCGTGGTCGTCGGGGCATGGGCGTTGCTTGCGCCCGAGTCCTTCTACGACGACTTTCCCGGAGGCGGCCGGGCCTGGGTTTCGGCGCTGCCGCCGTACAACGAACACCTGGTGCGTGATGTCGGGGCACTTAACCTCGCCGTCGGCGTCATGGTTGGCGCTGCGGCGTACTACATGGATAGGCGGCTTACGCTGGTCGCGCTAATTGCTTATCTCACATACTCAGTGCCGCACTTCTTTTTCCACATGTTCCACCTCGACGAGCTGTCGGACAGCGACAAGGTCCTACAGACGGTATCGCTCGCATTCACAGTCGTCCTGCCCGTCTACCTGCTGGCGCTGAACCGGAGGCAGTGATTGGCCCGAGTCCTGGTTACCGGCGGCGCCGGTGGGCTCGGGAGCAAGCTGACCCCGTTGCTCGCCGCCGCCGGCCATGAGGTGGTGGCTTCCTCGCGCAAGGAGCGCGAGGACCGCGATGGTGTCCACTACGTCCGAGCCGACCTCACAACCGGCGAAAACCTGACGGAGGCGGTCGCCTCAGCCCGGCCGGAGGTTGTGATCAACCTCGCGTCGAGCCCGTTCCGAAAGACGTGGGACACCGACGTCGAGGGCGCGACGCGGATCGCAGAGGCAGCCCGTGCGCGTCCCGAGCTGCGGCACTTTATTCACGTAGGAATCGTCGGCGATGACCAGATCTCACTCGGCTACTACAAGGCCAAAGCAGAAGCTGAGAGGCGACTCAGGAGTATGGATGGGCTACCGCTGACCGTTCAGCGGGCCACGCAGTTCCACACGCTGATCGGCGAACCACTCTTGAAGCTGCGCTGGGCGCCGGTCCTTCCGCTTGCCACGTCGCTGCGTTTCCAGACGGTAGACGTCGGCGAGGTAGCGCAGCGCATAGCCAGCCTCGTCGATGCCGAGCCGGCCGGCGGGCGGATCGAGGACATGGGCGGGCCGAGAGTCATGACACTGGGTGAGATGGCGAAGATAGCCGGAGTGCGGGCGATCCCGGTTGGGATGCCGGGCCGAGTAGCCCAGGGATTCAGGCAGGGATTGAACACGTGCCCGGACGGCTTCCTGGGGAAGGTAACGTTCGAGGAGTGGGTAGCGGCGCGAAGGGCTGCGGAGGACTAGACGGGCTGCTTCATCTGCGTACGCAGGCAGCGCGTACAGATGACGCGACGCTTGCGCTCGCCATCGATCTCGACGACCTGCTTCTGCAGGTTGGCCTGGAAGGTGCGGCTGGTCTTGTGCGCCTTGCGCTGCCAGCGACCTGAGCTCTTGTGCCTGATGTTGCGGCCGAAGGCGGTCTTCTTGCCGCAGATCTCGCAACCGTTAGCCATTGGGATAGGTCCTTCTCACAAAGAAGCCCGCGCTCGAGCGGGCTGAGGGCGCTTTCTGTCCTTACTCTGACATTAAGGCTAGCATTGCCCCATTCCGCGGACAACCGTTCGCCTCTGGAGGCTGACATCACGGTCAACGCCCCCACCAAGCGCTCTCATCTCGATGGCGCAGCGCTGCGCGCGATGTTCACCTCGGCTACGGCATGGCTCGAGCAGAACGCCGAGTCGATCAATGCCATCAACGTCTTCCCGATACCGGATGGGGACACCGGCACAAACATGTTCCTGACGATGAAGGCGACGATGGCCGCGGCCGAGAACGCGCCGGGGGAAAGCGTAGGCGCCGTGGCGGAAGCCATGGCAGAGGGCGCGTTGATGGGCGCCCGTGGAAACTCCGGTGTGATCCTCTCGCAGATCATCCGCGGGCTGGCGTCGGGGATGGCAGGAAAGAAACAGGTCGGCGCGGTCGAGTTCGCCGACTCGCTGGCAAGGGCAACCGACGCCGCCTACAAAGCGGTGACTAACCCGATCGAAGGGACCATCCTGACTGTCTGCCGCGAGGCGGGCGAAGCGGCGTTGCGCAGCTCGAACAGTCCGGTCGATGACATCACCGAGGTGCTCGAGGAGGCCTGCAGCGCCGCGCGACAGGCCGTCGAGAACACGCCGGCATTGCTGCCGGTTCTCAGGGAGGCCGGGGTCGTCGACGCCGGCGGACAGGGGCTTTACGTCATGTTCGAGGGCGCCCTGAGCTACCTGCAGGGTGTGCAGCTCTCGCGGGCGGGCGGGCATCGCTTCGGAGAAATCGACGAGCAGTGGCTGTCCCAAGCGCACTCGCTGCACGGTGAGGAAGAGACATTCGGCTACTGCACGGAGTTTGTGTTGACCGGCGAGGGTCTTGCGGTCGACGCCATCCGCGAGAAACTTGCGGCGGAGGGTAGGTCGCTGCTCGTCGTGGGCGACGAACGGACAGTGCACGTACACGTGCACACAGCTGACCCCGGCGCCGCGTTGTCGTACGCCACGGGGCTCGGGCCGCTGGCCCGGGTCAAGGTCGAGAACATGGAGCTGCAGCACAAGGAGCTGGCGGCGCAGGTCCAGTACAGCCAGCACACAGGGCCAATCAGCGCCGTCGCTGTCGGTGTAGGCCCAGGCATCATCGAGGTCCTACGAAGCGTCGGAGCGACGGCTGTGGTCGAGGGCGGGCAAACGATGAACCCTAGCACGGCGACGATCCTCGAAGCCGTCGACGCGGCGCCGACCGAGAACGTCATCGTGCTGCCGAACAACAAGAACATCATCATGGCGGCCCGGCAGGCCGCTGAGCTGAGCGACAAGGACGTCGTCGTGGTCGAGACGCGCAGTATTCCGCAGGGCATCGCCGCGCTGCTCGCCCTGAGCCAGGACCAGAGCCTCGAGGACAACGTGCGCTCGATGGAGCGGGCGGCGAAAGAAGTCCGAACAGCGGAGATCTGCAAGGCCGTGCGGACGGTCACGCTGGGCAAGGTAGGTGTCGAGGAAGGTGAGTACATCTCGATCGTTGACGGCGAGTTGGTCGCGTCCAGTGCGGAGCTTGATGAGGCGCTGGATCAGGCGTTCAAGCGGATGGTCGGTGACGACGCGTCGCTGGCGACGCTGTATCCGGGGGCGGAGGTCAGCGACGAGGATGCCCGCCACGCCGCTGAACGACTCAGGGCCGCGTATTCGGACCTCGAGTTCCAGGTCGTGCGTGGCGATCAGCCCTACTACGACTACTTCATCTCAGTCGAATAGCGAGCGCACTCTAGGCCAGCTGAGCCGCGAGGGCCTTTGCGTCCGTGACGGGCTGCTGGCAGGCGTAGTTCTGGCAGACGTAGGCGGTGGGCCGGCCGTCTATCGTGGAGCGCGCCTCGAGAAGGGGACTCAGTGACTCCAGCTCTGGCCCGGCCTTGCCCCCGGCGACGACGACATTTGGCCGGAACTCGTCGAAGGCTGTGCGCAGAAGGGCATCGGCCTCGGCGCGACCGTCGTCCCAGACGATCACCAGCTCGCGCCTGGTGGCCAGGTAAAAGTCGAGCGCGCTGAGGGCGCGTCCGAAGCCTGAGGGCATCTGCCGCAGGAAGGGCTGCATTCCGCGCAGCGCGGCCGTCGCGACGCGCTCGAATGCTTCATCACCGGTCAGTGCCGACAGACGAAGCAGGGCGTCGATGGCCACGGAGTTGCCCGCAGGCGTGGCGTTGTCGAAGACGTCGCGGGGGCGGGTGACCAGGACTTCGTGATCCTTGCCCGTGTCGTAGAAGATGGCACGATCGGCATCCCAGAAGAGCTCAATCATCTGGCTCGCGAGGTCACGCGCTCTAGACAGGTAGCGAGGCTCGAAGGTGGCTTCGTAGGTGGCGATGAGTCCGTCGACGAGGCAGGCGTAGTCCTCGAGGTAGCCGAGCAACCTTGCGGTCCCAGCCTTCCATGTCCGGAGCAGCCGACCCTCGGGCCTCATGGCGCCGAGCATGAAGTCCGCGTTGGCCGTTGCGGCGGCAAGGTAGCGATCGTCGTCAAGCGACCTTCCGGCGAGGGCGAAGGCCCTGAGCATCATGCCGTTCCACGAGGTGAGGACCTTCTCATCGCGGCCAGGATGGACGCGCTGCTCCCTCGCCTCGTAGAGCTTATGGGGGGCCGTTTGGAGGGCCGCGGGAGGCTCGGCCTCATCGGCCACGTGCAGGATGTTCTTGCCCTCGAAGTTGCCTGCCTCGCTGATGCCGTAGTAGCGCTTGACGGCCTCGGAGTCTCCACCGAGGACGGCGTCGAGCTCGGCGGGCGTCCAAACGAAGAACTTGCCTTCTTCGCCTTCCGAATCGGCGTCCTGGGTCGAGAAGAACGCCCCACTCTCGTGGGTCATCTCGCGCAGCACGTAGTCGAGCGTCTCGCGGCAGATGCGCTCGTAGAACGGGTCCTTGGTGACCAGGTAGGCGTCGAGGTAAACGGCGGCGAGCTGGGCGTTGTCGTAGAGCATTTTCTCGAAGTGGGGGACCAGCCATACGGCGTCGGTCGAATAGCGGTGGAAGCCGCCGCCGACCTGGTCGTAGATGCCGCCGTTAGCCATGGCGCGGAGCGTCGTGAGGGCCATGTCGAGGGCGCCCTTATCGGCGAAGCGGTGGTGGTAGCGGAGGAGCAGCTCGAGGTCCATCGGGTTCGGGAACTTGGGGGCGCTGCCGAAGCCGCCGTGCTGGTAATCGAAGCGCGTCCGCAGCTGCGCGACGGCGGTGTGGAGGATGTCATCGCCGAGAATCTGGGTCGGGTCGCCAGTGACACCGTCCGCGGCGCCGATGCGGTCGATAAGGTTCTGGCCCTGCCTGACGAGGCTCTCGCGGTCGTCGCGGTAGGCCTCGGCGACCGCGGTAAGGAGCTTGGGGAAACCGGGCAGGCCGTGGCGATCTTCGGGCGGGAAGTAAGTGCCGCCGTAGAACGGCGTGCCGTCGGGCATGAGGAAGACGGTCATTGGCCAGCCGCCGCGGCCGGTCATGGCCTGGACGGCCTGCATGTAGATGCCGTCGAGGTCGGGGCGCTCCTCGCGGTCGACCTTGATGTTGACAAAGTGCTGGTTCATGAGAGCCGCGATGTCGTGGTTCTCGAAGGACTCGCGCTCCATGACGTGGCACCAGTGGCAGGCGGAGTAGCCGATGGAGAGGAGGATGGGGCGGTCCTCCTTTTGCGCTTTGCTTAGCGCCTCGTCGCCCCAGGGGTACCAGTCGACGGGGTTGTCTTTGTGCTGGAGGAGGTAGGGCGACGTTTCGTTGGCCAGGCGGTTGGGCATCTCAGATCGAGGATAGGAGCTTTGTTGAGGGCGGTTTGTTGACCGACTTAAGAGCAGTAAAACGCTGCTACTTGGGCTTAAAACGACTTAGAACGCGTTATTTGACCGGGTTTGTCGCCCGATCTTGGCACCGGTTGGGAACGAATCAGATTCGAAATCGGCGGTCAGGCGGTTCGTTGTTCGTTTTTCGTTCTGGTCGGCGCCGTTTTTCGGGCCGGCGGAGACTGGCGGAGACCCGCGGTGATCACTCGGTAAGGGCGCGGACCACGCCTTGAGGGTATTCGGCTGTTAAGGACTGAGGCTGCCGGCTCGCAGGCCCGGCGACCAGAGCTCAGAGTAGCGGATTAGAACATGTGTGTCAAGACCGCGAGAGGACAGTTTCTGTCGCGACTAGCCAGGCTCTGTGCCGACGGAGCTTTGACTAACGTCGACCAGATAGCCACCGCCTCCAGTTCCTGACAGGACAAAGTACTCGGCGAGGGTCTCGCCACCCGGCGCGCTAAGAAGGGAAACGAGGAAGTTGCCTTCCGGCGTGGCGCGGGCCTCGCTGAGGCAGGGCTGCGAGCCGGCTCGGCTGGCGCACTGAGGAACTTCGCCTGCCACGAAATGGCTCACCGCCTGCTCGGGTGACCCGCCGGGCAGGGAGTATTGCTCACGAACCTGCATCGCAAGCATTTGTCCCTGAAACAGATAGTCCACGTAGGCGTCATCGACGGTCAGCTCCACATAACGGAGGCTGTCGTAAAGGAAGCGGTAGACGGTTTGGTTACCCCGATCCTCGATGCAGACCGTCGCCGGACCGCCCTCACCCCAAGTCCTGTGAGGCTCAGCACATGGCTGCCCAACCAGTGGGTTGATGCCCTGGTGGATCGCAATCCGCACATGTCCATCCGGAGAGACAAGAGTCGATGGATCAGCGCCAACCGCAGGCGCAAAGGTCCAGTCCGGGGCGACGCATAGCGTGGCGCTATCGAAAGCAGGTTGTTGCCAGGAATG
>DASTBR010000245.1:0-4644 GCA_035711945.1 Dehalococcoidia bacterium | reverse complement strand
GAGGGAAACTACGGGCGCGCTAGACAGCCAGTAGCGACAGGAAGCGGCCCTCAGACTTGTAAGGCCCCACAACGGCGAGGTTGAGCTTGTCCGTCGCCAGGAGCTTCTCGGCCACGCGCTGCATATCGTCTTCCGTCACCCGATCGATCGCCTTGACGATCTCCTCCGGCGTCTTGACCTCGCCCCAAAGCAGCTCCTGTGCGCCCAGCCAGCTCGAGACGCTGCGCGTATCCTCCATGCGCAGCAGCAGCCGGCCCTTCGAAACTTCCTTTGCCTTCTGCAGCTCGGCCCGAGGCAGACCGTCACGCAGCTGTGCCAGCTCGTGGATCATCACCTGGAGTGCCTCGATACCGTCTTCCGGATCTACAGCGGCGTAGACCGTGAATGATCCGGAGTCCAGGTAGTTGGTCACGTATGAGTGGACGTCGTAGACGAGGCCTCGCTTCTCGCGCAACTCGAGGAACAGGCGGCTGCTCATACCCTCCCCAAGGACAACGCTGAGCAGCGACAGCGCGTAGCGGTCAGGGTGCGTTGACGCGACGCCCCGCAGGGCCAGCGAGATGTGCGCTTGTTCCGTCTTCTTGTAGATGATCCCGCAGCGCGGCTCGTTCTGGCCGTTAACTGCCGGATACCAGCCGGCAACAGACCGTCCCAGCGGCCAATCCGCGGTCAGGGCGCCAACGGCGTTGACTACTTCCTCGTGCTCCACGTCCCCGGCGACGCTGATCACGAGATTGTTCGGGGCGTACTGCCGGCCCATGTAGTTGATCGCCTCGTCGCGGCTCATCGTCGAGACCGTATCTTCGGTGCCACCGACGTCCCAACCCAGCGGCTGATCGGGCCAGAGCAATGAGTCGAGCAGGACTTCGCACTGCTGCGAGGGCGAATCGGCGACGCTCGCCAGCTCCTCGATGATTACTTTCCGCTCCTTCTCGAAGTCCTCGGCGTCAAACAGTGGCTGGCGCATGATGTCGACGACCAGGTCAGCGGCCATCTGAAAGTGCGGACGCGCGACCTTGATGTAGTAAGTCGTGTACTCGCGGTCAGTGCCGCCGTTGAGGATGCCGCCGACGTTGTCGACCTCCTCGGAGATATCGCGCGCACTCGGCCGCCGCTCGGTGCCCTTGAAGCAGATGTGCTCAACAAAATGGGAGATGCCGGCCTCGTCCGGCCGCTCGTAGCGCGAACCCGCGCCAACGTAGGCGCTGAAGGTGACGGACCTTGTATGAGGCATCGGAGCGCTCAAGACGCAAAGTCCGTTGGCGAGGATAGTTCGCTGAAACACGTTCAAGAAAAAGACCCTTCGGGCGCGAAGGGCCTGCTGAAATTGTACATTCCCTTGTTTAGCCCCTGTCGTCAGCGCGCAGCGCGGCAAGAACCGCCTCGTCGGTGGGAAACGCCAGCGCAGGCAGCTGGTTGAGGCTGAAGTACTCGACCCTGTCGAGGTCGTCGGCGGCCTTCAGCTCCCCACCCTTCACCTCGCCCAGGAACCAGATGCCGACTGTCTGCTTTTCGCGGTTGTGGAAGTTCGAATGGACGGTATAGACCGTGCCCAATTCGACCACGAGGCCGGTCTCCTCGGCGAACTCGCGCCGCGCCGCTTCCCTGACATCTTCATCCCACTCGACGTAGCCGCATGGGATGCACCACTTGCCGGCATAGCTGGCGGCGCGCCGGCCGAGCAGGATCCTCCGCTCGTCGTCCCTCACGATCACGGCGACGCCGACAGCCGGGTTTCGGTAGACCACGTATCCACACTCAGGGCAAACGGGTCTATCGCCTCCGCCGGCTGGCTTCAGCTCCAGCTCGGCGCGGCACCGTGGGCAGTAGCGCTCGGCAAACGCTTCCACAGCCTCGACGGTACTAGACTCAAACGTGGAAAAAACGTGACCTCAGAATCAGATCGCGATCCAGAAGAGCCAGAACAGCCGCCCCCGCCTGGCACCGAACCCACTTCCCAGCCACCACCAGCCCAGCGTGTGATTCGCCGCAACAGAGGGTCGAGCGACGGCGGTGGCGAGGACGCCCAGGCCCTCCGGCTGCCACGCCGGCGCAAGCCAGAGCCGTTGATGCCGGAACTGGAGCTGCGTGAGATCCACAAGGGCACGCGTCCCGGCACAAAGTTCGTCCGCCTCGAACGCAAGCCGACTACTTTCCGTAAGACCGGGGACTCGACGCTCGAAGCAACGCGCGAGGCTGAGCGCGCCCGGACCCCCCTCGGCCGGTTCTGGCAGGACATCCGCGCTGTCGCCGTGGGAGCGCCGCTGGCAACAGCCAACGTCGTCCATGAGCGGCTGAGCAAGGTCAAGGCGCTGGCCATCTTCTCCTCCGACGCCCTTTCCTCCAGTGCTTACGCCACCGAGGAAATCCTTCTGATCCTCATCCTCGCCGGCACCGGTGCTCTCTCCGAGTCGATCCCGATTAGCGTGGCGATCGCCTTGCTGATCCTGGTTGTCGCCAACTCCTATCGGCAGGTCGTCGTGGCTTACCCGCGCGGTGGCGGCGACTACGCCGTGGCCGCCGAGAACCTGGGCCGATTTCCCTCACTTGTTGCTGCTTCGGCCTTGACCATCGACTACGTCCTGACTGTCGCCGTATCCACGGCGGCTGGAGTGTCTGCAGTCATCTCCGCGGTTCCCGAGCTGTCCGACTTGCGCATCGAGCTCGCACTGGTGTCCGTAGCGCTTGTGACAGTGCTGAATCTCCGCGGCATCAGGGAATCCGGTACGGTCTTCGCGATTCCGACCTATGCCTTCATGGCCAGCTTTGCCCTGATGATCGTGGTCGGTCTGATCCGCGTGGCCCTTGACATGGGCCCCGCGGAAACCATTGAGGCCGAAGCCGAGGTCGGCACACAGGCGCTCGGACTGTTCCTCATCCTGCGGGCGTTCTCAGCCGGCGCCACTGCTCTGACAGGCATCGAAGCAATAGCTAACGGTGTGCCCGCCTTCAAGCCGCCCGAGTCGAAAAACGCGTCGGTCACATTGGCCGTTATGGCAGCCATCCTGGCGACTCTCTTTATCGGCATCACCGTCCTGGCCAACGAGTTCAATGTCCTGCCCAACGAAGATGTGACCGTCGTCGCCCAGGTGGCCAAAGGGTCGTTCGGCGACACCCCGATGTTCTATGTCGTGCAGGCGACGACGGCGATGATCCTCCTCCTCGCCGCCAACACCAGCTTTAACGCCTTCCCGCGGATGGCCTCGATCCTCGCCGAGGACGGCTACATGCCGCGCCAGTTCCAGTTCCGCGGCGACCGCCTGGCCTACTCAAACGGGATCATCGTCCTCGGCTTGATAGCGATGGCCCTCCTGCTCGCCTTCAGCGCTGACGTGCACTCGCTGATTCCCCTCTACGCGGTGGGCGTGTTTATCGCCTTCACGATTGGACAGGCGGGAATGGTCATGCATTGGAGGCGGACTCGTGATGCTGGCTGGCGGGGCCGCCTTGTGGCCAACGCTGTAGGCTGTACGGCTACTGGCGTCGTCGCGGTCATCATCGGCTCAACCAAGTTCGTCGACGGCGCCTGGATCACGATCATGGCGATCGGCATCTTCATCGCCATCTTTTACCTCATCCACCGGCACTATCGAGACTTCGAACGCGAGCTTGCCCCGCCCGCGGACATCACCTCACCGTCGGACAGGATGCTCAGCTCACAACGTGTGATCGTTCCAGTCAACAAGATCAACCGCGCGGTGATCTGGACGCTCGAGTACGCCCTCTCGATCTCCGACAACGTCACGGCCGTGCACATTGCCCACGAGGACGAGGAGACCGGACATCGCCTGCAGGAAAAGTGGGATACGATCATGCCCGAGATCCCGCTGGTCGTAATCCAGTCGCCCTACCGCTCATTCCTGGCGCCGTTCCTCGCCTACCTTGACGCCCTCGGGACTGACCGGCCGATCACTGTCGCCATTCCTCAGTTCGTAACAAAGCACTGGTGGGACAACCTGCTCCACAACAACACCGTCAACCGCCTGCGCAAGGCACTCAAGCGGCGCAAATACACGGTTGTTGTCGACGTCCCCTGGCTGCTGAAGTCAGGCAAAGCCACCACCCTTACCGAGTCTCGCCGCGACCCGGTCGTGCGTTAGGGCGCGGTCGTGTTCTCTCGCCCGTAGTCGTCCGAAAGCCGCACGACGTCCTGCAGGTGTGGCGTCGATACCTCGAGCACCTCGCAGTCTTCGAGGGCCACCAGCCGGTGCACTACCTCAGGCCGCAACCGCACCGACTCAGAGCGGCTGAGCAGAATCGGTTTCAGATCATCGGCCGAATCACCCGCATGGAGCTCGGCCACGCCGCTGAGCAGAGTCATCGTTTCGTCCTTGACCTCGTGGTATTGCAGACTAAGCCGCTGGCCCTGGCGGACGAAGATCACCTTCCCGACATAACTCTCGGTCTCGGCAAAAATGTCCTCGTAGCCCCAGGGCTTCTCCACTCGCCTCACCTGTTGGATGAGGTCAGCTCTCTTAGACGACTCCGGCAAGCTTCAGTCCCTCCTCCAGGACAGGCTCAACGAGGTCGCGATCAGGTACCTCCGTATAGACACGCATCAACGGCTCGGTTCCGGAGAAGCGGATCAGTAGCCAACCACCCCCCTCCAGACGCCAGCGGTACCCGTCCAGCTTGTCCTGTCCA
>DASTBR010000244.1:0-6681 GCA_035711945.1 Dehalococcoidia bacterium | reverse complement strand
CGCGTGATATCAAAACGGTCGGGGTCGGGATAGACCGAGGGGTCACGGTTGGCCCCAGCCAGCGAGGGCATGATCGATTGCCCGGCGGCGATCGGGCAGCCTCCCACCTGGGTCGGCTCGACCGGAATGCGCCCGGTGTTCATGACCGGTGGGTTGTAACGCAGCATCTCCTCGACCGCGTTGTTTATCAGCCCAGGATCAGCCCGCAGCATGGCCAGCTGGTCGGGGTTCTGTAACAGGGCCAGCATCCCATTGCCGATCAGATCGGTCGTCGTCACGTTTCCCGCGACTAGAAGCAAGGCCACCATCGAAGCGATTTCGTTATCGCTGAGCTGATCACCCGCTTCCTCCGCGAGCACTAGCCCGCTGAACATGTCATCGCGCGGAGACTCCCTCCGCTCGCTGATCATGCGCTCCAGATACTCGCTGAACTCGGCGTCGGAGGCCTGCATCAGCGCGATCTCCTCTTCGCTGATGAAAGGGTTGAAGCCGAGGATGCTCGCATCCGACCAGCGCTTGAAGTCCTCGCGGTCAGCGGGATCTACCCCCAGCATCTCGGCGATGACGATGATCGGCAGCGGCGAAGAGAACTCGCTGATGATGTCGAACGACTCTTTTTCTGCCACGGCATCCAGCAGCTCGTCGACGATCTCGCGGATCCGCGGCGTGATCTTCTCCAGCGCTCGCGGGGTAAACGCCTTGTTCACCAGCCCGCGCAGTCGCGTGTGCCGTGGCGGATCCTCGAACAGCATGTTCGGCTCGTTCTCCTCCGAGTCGTCGATGCGCTGCCTGAAGATCGCCATCATTGTTTCCGGAGCGGCGTTGCGCGGGTTGACCTTGAGCGTCCGATCGCGGAGCAGGGCGTCCACGTCCTCATGGCGGGTCAGGATGTACCGCTTGAGAACCTCGTCATAGTGGACCGGGTCTCGTTCTCTCAGCTCGGCCAGCAGGCTGTGGGGATCCTCGCGAAAGCCCTGGTCGAGTGGCGTTAGCTGGACTCCGGTGGGCAGGTCGCCTTCGTGTGTCTCGGAGCGCTCGAGCCTGGTGGAAGTCATCGCCTGCCTCCTTGTGACTGATCGCCATCCTAGTCAGTCCATACCCGCAGCGCGTGATATTGGTCACGCGCCGTCAAGCGATGCTGCATGTGGCATGATGGCGGCAGCAATAGCCACAAGGAGGTCGGCCGTTGAGCGAACAGCGTCCCCAGGGTGAGTTCTGGACTTCCCCGCGATTCATAATCGGCGTCCTGCTGGTCGTTGCCCTGGTCGTCTTCATCCTCGCTAACACCGAGGACGTAAACGTCGACTTCGTAGTGTTCGACACCGACATGGCCCTCGCCTGGGCGCTCCTGATAAGTGCGGCGCTAGGCTTCATCGCAGGCTTAGCCTTCGCCTGGCTGCGCGGGCGCCGCTAGGCCGGCGGCCGGGCCTCTTCAGCCTCTACCGCCTCGACAACCGCCGCCGGTGGCGCGACGCCGTCGCTCGATTCGAGGTAACGCTCGCCGGCGCGGTCGCCGCGCGCGTTCCACAGCCGCCAGCCACGCGGGCTGGGCGCAGGAGCAACGAGCTCATCACCGAGCGTCGCAATGAAGCCGCTGATCGCCGGGATGATCTGGTCGATCGGGAAGTCGCCGTGCGCAGTGTCCTTCAGCTCGATGAACGTCTTCGTCTCGCTGCCCGCCAGCTCGTATACCCAGCGCCCCATCCAGACCGGCACGCTGAGGTCGCTGTCGCCATGCATGACAAGCAGCGGCGCCCGCACGCGTCCGATCTTCGCTCGCGTGTCGAACCTGGTGCGCGGCAGCCAGGGCATGAACGCGTGGATGTACCGCGTTACGGGCACGCGGTCCTCCGACATGTCGCGGATCGATGAGAAGGGCGCGCGCAGCATCAGCCCCAGGCAGGGGTGTCTGACCGCCATCTCGACGGCCACCGCGCTGCCCATCGAGAACCCATAGAACACCAGCCGGCTCATATCGAGATCGCCGCGCGAGTGCATGTATGACAGTGCGGCCTCGGCGTCGCGGTAGATGCCGGCCTCGCTCGGCGTCCCTTCGCTCGGCCCGTAGCCGCGGTAATCGAACATGAACCAGTCGCAACCAACCTGCTCCAGGAACCGCCCGAAGAGCTCTGCGCGCTCAGGCTCAGAGACCATGTCGAGAGTGCTGTACGACGTGCCGTGCATGAAAAGGATGGTTGCCCGCGGATTCGCCGCCTTGTGCAGCCAGCCGTGCAGCCGCACGCCGTCGGAAGCGAAGAACTCGACGTGCTCAAGGTCGATGCCGATCTGGCGGGCCAGGTCGACGGGGTCGCCAGTGATAAAGAGGCGCCGCCCGATCACTTTCTGCATCAGCACCGACACGCCGACCCAGAGCGCCGTGACGGCTACGGATATCCAGACGAGCGGACTGCGGAGGAGTCGCTTCACGAGGCGAAGATCCCTCCTCGCTTGCCCGCCGGTCAAGACGGCGCTGCCAGGGTTTCGCTGTAGAGTTCCGCTCCTCGCTCGTCCCTGATCGAAACGATGACAGCCGGAGCTTCGGCGTTCACCTCCAGCAACGCATAGGAATAGACGTCGATCTCCAGGCAGCGAGTACCCGCGAGGCTCGAGGCAAAGCCCTTGAAGGCGTCCACGAGTTCCGGCCCGCCGAGCTCCGCGATCCCGGCGGCGAAGGTGTTGGTGCCGATCGGCCCGGTGACAACCTCAACGGCGACCGGAGGCTCGCCGGCCAGGTAGTCGGGGCTCACCTCGTTAATCAAGTTTCCATGCAGGTCGGTGGTCAGGAAGATGACGTTACGGATGTCCTCGTCCCGGATGAACTCCAGCACCTCACGCCGCTCCGCCTCGAAGCCTTCCCAGCGGTCGTACGGCTGCGCGAAGAACTGCTGGATCGGCTCACCGGTGACCACGAACCTGAAGGTCGCGTCCGAATCGCGCAGACCATCGAACAGCCACGCCTTCTGCTCGGCGCCGAGGACAGTCTTGTTCGACGATGCCAGCTCCTCGAGGCACGCTTGGTCCGTCTGCGCGGGATGTCCCAGCACGCCGCGCACCCCGACACCCGATTCCGGCGCGCTTGCCGTACCGAGCGCCGGGATCAGGTCAGAGCTGCCGTCGGGCAGCAGGCAGAACGGCTCGGCGTCCCCGCTGCGAAAACTGCGTGTGTCGATGATGAAGAACTCGGCGGCAGCCCCCCAGCGGAAACTGCGATAGGCGACGGGTGCATCCGCAACGCCCGTCGTCGCGCTCCAATCCGCCGGCTCGGCGCCCAGCGGGAAGAAGTCGCGGAAAGCGCGGTAGCCTGCGACATAGCGAGCCTGATCTACTGTCTGACCGTCGAAGTCGTTCATGACCTCGTGGTCGTCGAACATGGCGAAGGTCGCGACGCTGGCCAGCAGGTCGGTCAGTGGCTGATACGTCCTGTTCTCGAGGTAGCAGCCGCGATACTCGTCGATCGTCACCGCCGGAGCAGCTCGCAAGCCGGAATCCGAGTAGATCGTGTCGCCGATGTAGAGGAAGAAGTCGGGGGTGTTTGCGCGGATTGCGTTCAAGACCCCGAAGCCGCCGTAAGGCGAGGGCTCACTGACGTCGCGCGTCCCATCCGAGTCGCCGCTGATCGCGAAGCGGAAGCTGACCTGCTCGTCTTCGGCGGGCGCTGTGCGGAACCGCCCGCTCGGGCTGGCACCGTCCGTCGAGAGGAAGCGGTAGTAGTACTCGGTGTTCGGCTCGAGACCCTCCACCGCCCAGTGGGCAGTCAGTCCCCAGTCCAGCGCCGCTTCGACCTCAGACTCGGCCACGACTTCGTTGAAGGCGGCGTCGATGGCGACCTGGCCGCGCAATTCACTGGGCTCGGCGAGGTGCGTCCAGAGGATCACCCGATCTGGCCCGGCCTCGCCGCTGGCCACGCCTGCGTCGAAGCCTCGGCTCAGCGCGACCGGTGTGGCGTCAGTGGCTGTCGCCGTATCAGTTGCCGCTGGCAGCGCCTCGTCGTCCTCGCCGCCGCTGCAGCCTGCGGCCACCATGACCGAGGAAGCAGCCGCGGCGCCGAGGAATCGCCTGCGGCTGATCCGCTGCCTCACGCCGCCTCGAAGGTCTCCTCACAGAGGATTTCGCCCGCGTCGTCTTTGATCTGCACCGTGACGGCGTCCGAATCGACCTGGAAGAAAGCGTAGGCGTAGGAGAAGATTTCCACGCACTCGGCGCCGGCTTCCTGCTCGATGAATTGGGCGTAGGGCTGGGCGAAGTTTTGGGCGATGATGCCGTCCAGCAACTGACCCAGCTGGATGCTGGCGATAGGCCCGGTCACGACCTCAACTGCTACCGGTTCCTCGTCCGAGAGGGCGTCGAGCGTGACCTGGTTGATGAAGCTGCCGTGGATGTCGGTCGAGAGGAAGATGACGTTCTGGATTGCCTCATCGGCGACGAAGTCGAGGATCTCCTGCCGCTCGGCCGGGTATGCCTCCCAGCGGTCGTACGGCATGATGAAAAGCTCCTGGATCGGTCCGCTGACCATAACGAACTTGAACGTCGCGTCGGACTCGCGCAGCCCTTCGTAGAGCCACTCCTTCTGTTGCTCCCCCAGCATCGTCCGGGCTTCAGTGTCGAGATTCTCGACACAGTCCTCGTCAGCTTCGGGTGGATAGCCCAGCTCTGATCGCAGCTGGGTCAGAGCTTGATCTGCTTCAGGTACCCCGCTGGCCGGAAGATTGTCGCGGTCGCCAGACGGAAGTTCGCAATAGGCGGTCTCGCTTCGATAGGTCCGCGTATCGAGGATGAAGAACTCGGCTGACGACCCCCAACGGAAGCTCTCGTAAAGCTCGGGCGCGCCATCGGGTCCATCGACCCCATTCCACTCCTCCAACTCGCCGCCGAACGGGTAGTAGTCGCGGAACGAGCGGTACCCGGCGGCGTATAGTTCAGGTTCGACGCTGGACCCGCCGAAGTCATCGACGACCTCGTGGTCGTCGATCGAAGGGAAGACCGCTGTCGAGGCCAGGAAGTCGCGCAGCGGCTGGTACCCGCGGTTCTCGCGGTGCTTGACGCGAAACTCGTCCAGCGTCACGGCCGGCTCCGGCGCGTTGAACGAATCGGCGTAGACGGTGTCGCCCGCGAAGAGGAAGAAGTCCGGCTCGTCGGCGCGCATAGCGTCGAAGAGCTCGAACCCATTGACTGTTGGGTCGCCGGCCTCGTCGCGCGTCCCATCGGCGTCGCCGCTCATCGCAAAGGTGAAGGCCGCATCGTCGTCAGGCGACGGCGCAGTGATGAAGCTCCCTGCCGGGCTGGCGCCGTCGTCGCTGACAAAGCGGTAGTAATAGACCGTCTCCGCATCGAGGCCCTCGACGCCCCAATGGACGGTCGAGTCCGCCTCCTCGTCGGGCGTCAGCTCGGCGTCCCGAACGATCTCCTCGAACTCGGAGTCCCTGGCCACTTCACCAGTGACTCCATCGCCTTCGTAGCGTGTCCAGAGGGTGGCCTCGCCATCGGTTACAGCCCCAGCCGCCACGCCCTCGGCGAAGCCGGGATCGGCCTCGATCGGCTCGCTCGTTTCGTCGTCATCGTCCCCGCAGGCCGCCATGGCCAGCAACCCGGCCCAAAGCGCCAGCGGCAACAGGCGCGAAGCATAACGGGTCATGTGAGAATTGTGGCCCCGCGCGACGGCGCATGAAAGGGCGCCAGCCTACTACTGCTTGCGGGCCACGTAGTAGTTGTTGAGGATGTCGCCCTCGACCTTCTCAACGCTGACGTCTTTGAAGCCGGCCCGCTTCAGCTCATCGACCGCCATCTGCTCGCCCCACAGTGTGCCCCAGCCGGCGCCGCCGTAGGCAAGCGACGTCGTCATGCAGTAGAAGATCGAGAAACCGTAGAGGAACGGCGCCATCGGATGGTCGATGTTCTCCTCGACCCTGCTCGACGCCGCCATGTCGACGCAGAAGAAGACACCACCTGGCCCCAGTGAGTCATAGATCCCCTGCAGCGTCTCGCGCGGCTTAGCCAAGTCGTGAATGACGTCCAGGGCGGTGATCAGGTCGAACCGCTCACGCCCGCCGACGAACTCGGCGCTGTCGCGCGCCTCGAAGCTGGCGTTACGCAGCCCCCACTCCTTCGCCTCGGCACGGCCGATCGCCAGGCCGGTCTCAGAGATGTCGAAGCCGGTAAAACGGCTCTTCGGGAACGCCCTGGCCATCAGGTTGATCGCATGCCCGGCCCCGGTGCCGAAGTCGGCAACGTCGATGCCTTGCTCGAGGCGCTCTACGAGCCCAGGTGCCAGCGGCAGGGCGACGTCTATCAGCGTCGCATCGTAGACGCGGGCGGTTTCCTCGCGCTGGATCTCCTGGAACTTCGGGTAGGCCTCGTAGGGCACGCCGCCGCCCCTGGCGAACGACTCGACGAGCTGGTCCTCGACAGTGCCCATCAAGGGGAAGTAGGTCGTGAAGAACGCCATGTTGTCGGGTCCAGACGCCCGTGTCGTGTACGCCGCGTGCTCCGGAGGCAGCGAGTACTTTTGCGTCGCGGCGTCGTACTCGACGATGCCGCCCACGGTCATTGCCCCCAGCCACTCGCGCACATAGCGCTCGTTGAGGCTGGCTGAGTCAGCAACCTCCTCGCTGGTGGAGGGCGGCAGCCCGGCCAGCGCGTCGAAGAGGCCAGTGCGGTGGCCCACGCTGATGATCAGCGCCAGCG
>DASTBR010000243.1:0-9850 GCA_035711945.1 Dehalococcoidia bacterium | reverse complement strand
CCACGGCGGCGACGAGTCCGAAGCCTTCGACGTCGTCATCCCGGCCCTGCCCGGCTACGGCTTCAGCGGGACGCCGAAGGAGCGCGGTTGGGGCCCAGCGAGGACGGCCGCCGCCTTCGACCGGCTCATGGTGCAGGAGCTCGGCTACGAGCGTTACGGCACGCAGGGCGGCGACTGGGGCGGCATCATCACCGCCATCATGGGTACTCACCACGCCGAGCACATCGCCGGGGTCCACCTTAATTTCGTGATCGGCCAGCCGCCCGGCGAGCCGAAAGACGACGAAGAACGCGAGATCGTCGCGGCGCGCGACGCCTGGGGGCGGGAGGAACGCGCCTACAGCGACCTCCACGGCACCAAGCCGGTCTCGCTAGCCATCGCCCAGGCCGACTCGCCGGCTGGCATCGCAGCATGGATCACCGAGAAGTTCCGCACCTGGAGCGATTGCAACGGCGACGTGGAGTCGGTCTACACGAAGGACCAGCTGCTGACCAACATCATGTTCTACTGGGCGCCGAACTCGATCGCCGGCGCGGCCAACATGTATTACGAGGCGCGCAAGGATTGGGGCCGCGTTCTTCCCCTGAAAGTGGAAGTCCCGGTCGGCGTGGCCTCGTTCCCGCGCGAGATCGCCCGCGCCAAGCGCGAGTGGATGGAGCCGCAGATGAACGTCGTCCATTGGACCGAGATGCCTCGTGGTGGCCACTTCGCCGCCATGGAAGAGCCAGACCTGCTTCTCGAGGACGTCAGGACGTTCTTCCGGATGGTGCGCTGAGTCGAGCTGACGGGCTGTCAGTAGATATCGTCAACCCAGAAGGAGTCCCAGGCGTCCTGGTTCACAGCCGACTGCCAGGCCTCACTGATTTTCCCGTCGCGGATATGGCAGACGACGGTGTCGGGCTCGTCGAGCGACTTGCCGCCGGAGCGCTGGCCCTTATCCCGACCCAGGTAGACCGCATGGTCGTCGCTGGCGGTGATGTCGTGCAGCTCGGCCCTGAAGGTGCCTTCGCTGAGTTCCATCAGCTTCATGAACAGTGCGCGTATCTGATCTTTGCCTCGCGATTCGCCGGATACAGGACTCTTGCCGGCGGTGTACCAGACTGCGTCGTCGGTGAAGGTTGCCAGGGCGCCGTCGAGGTCGCCATTGCTAAACGCGGTGTGAAGCTGTCTCATCACTGCTGCGTTCGGATGGTCTGCCACGGAGAGCTCCTTAGTAGAAGTCGTGAGTGTACGGCTGGTAGCGCATGCGGAAGAACTCGTCGATCCGCACCGGATCGCCTGCCGACAGCTCGGCGCGACCGACCCGCGCCAGCTCCGACGGCTTGCGGAACCCGGCGAAGACCTGGGCCAGCGCATTGGCGTCCAGCTTCAGGTCCGGCTTGGTCGCCGTCGATTCGACGGCGAAGCTGCCCTCGGCTGCTGTCATCTCCCAGGTGCCCTCGTTCCACGGGCAGACCGGGTCGATGACCTCGACGACTACCGTGCCCGACGAGTACGCGGGCCGCTGAGCAAACGCGCCCGGCACGTTGACGATGCGCAGGAAGTGTTTCCAACCAATCTCGCGGTCGACATGCAACGGCTCGTCGATCAGGTCGAGCACGGGGTCTTCTGGCCCGCAGTGCCAGCGGATCTTGTCGCAGAGGTCGAAGGAGAGCACTGCCTGCAGCAGGCCGCGCTGGGCATCCGGCGTCAGCGCCACCAGGTGGCGCACGTTGAGCTGGTTGCCCTCGCCCGGTCCAGTACCTCCCTGCTCGCGGACGAGCAGGAAGCCCTCGAAGTCGCCAGTTGGTGACTCCCACAGATAGCTGATCCCAGGCTTGAACTCGAAGCCGCCCTGGAAGGCCATGAACCAAAACTGCTTGTTACGGACGATCTCGCCGTTGCGGCCCTCGGCGTACCTACGATAGACCGGCTCGAAGTCCTGCCAGCGCTCGTAGCCCGCCGGGATCAACCGGCCTTCAGCCGAGCCTGGGCGGAGGCGGAACTGCTTGGAGCTGAACTCATGGTTGACCTGGTCAGAGCAGATCTCCCAGCCATAGCGACGGTAGAGTGGCGCGTGCGGCGTGTAGAGAGCGCCCACGTGCTGGCCGCGCTCGCGCATAAGCTCGAGGGTCATCTTCAGCAGCTTGCCGACGTGTCCCTGCCGGCGGTATTCCGGCAGACAGGTCACGGCGGTTACGGCGCCGAAGGGTACGACTCGACCCTCCATAAACATATCCAAGGGGATCGTGGTGACGGTCGACCCAACCTCGCCGTCGATGTCGGCACCGACCGTCCAGTCGAGCTGGAAGCGCTTGTAGAAGGCGGGCATCCTCTCACGGCCCTCTGGCTCGATCGCAAACGCCGTCCCGACGCAGTGCATCCAGCGGTCAAAGTCGTCCTCGACGATCAGGCGATAGTTGGCGCTGGCCATACCTGTAGGCTCCGCCCTGCGCCGCGTTGGGGCAAGCGCTTTTGGTATCCTTCGCTCACGACCCCCTCGAAGGCGGCTGCTGATGGTTCAGATACGTAACGAAGTGCCCCTGGCAGAGCTCTAAGACTCTGTCGCGCCGCCCTTTACTGACTCGTTCCGCATAATCACTGGCTGCGATCGCGTGTTGCGTGTTCGCTATCGAAAGGCACCGAAATGACCACTAACGTGAGTTCCGATATTCGCGTGCGCGCGCCGCAGCGCGACGATATGCAGGCGATCGTCGACCTGGCCGTGGCCTGCGACATCCATGACCTGGGCCAGCCGGACTTCAGCGTCGGCGTGCTCGACGAGGATTGGGCCAACCCACGGTTTTCCCCTGAGAACGATGCCTGGCTTCTTGAACAGAACGGGCAGCTTCTGGCCTATGGCGCGTTGTTCCCCAGCCACAACGGCCTCGAGCTAAACACCCGCGGACACGGCTGGGTGCACCCGGATCATCGCGGACGGGGTGTCGGCCACCGTCTGCTCACGCTACAGGAGGAGCGGGCCTGCGAGCGTCTCCCCGAAGCCGAGGATGGTCCTCGCGTCGTCTTCCAGGCGTGGGGCCAGGGCCGGGCGCCGGTGCAGCGGCTCTTCGCCCGTCACGGCCTGACCCACGTCCGCAGCAACTGGCGGATGCTGATCGAGATGACCGAGGCGCCGCCAGCACCCCAATGGCCTGCCGGCATCGAGGTGCGCTCATGGACGGAGGACACGGACCGTGCTGTTCACGCCGCCAATGAGGAGGCCTTCGCCGACCACTGGGGTCACTCGCCCGATCCCTACGAAGAGTGGCAGCGCGGCCGTGAACATATGACCGACTTCGACCCCGAGCTGTGGCTGCTTGCTACGGACGGCGACCAGATCGCTGGTGTTTGCCTCTGCACCTACTTCCTTGGCGAAGGCTACGTCCAGGACCTGTCCGTTCGACGACCATGGCGCAAGCACGGGCTCGGTCTCGCTCTCCTGCACGAGGCATTCGGCCGCTTCTGGCGTCGCGGCACAGCGAAGGTTGGCCTGGGCGTCGATTCCCAGAACCTTTCCGGCGCGACTCGTCTCTACGAGCGCGCCGGCATGCACGTTCAGTTCCAATTCGACCGCTATGAGAAGGAGCTGCGCGCTGGCCGCGAGATCCGCAACATGGGCTGAGGCTGGCCGCGACCGTATTTGACGCGCGGCGGCGGGAGACTGGGGGTATGAGCTCAGTCTCCGCCGCCTATCCTGCGGACGTGGACGCCCACGACGACGTACGAGAACTGCTCCTCGCCCGTGAGGAGGCCCTCGCCCCTGCGGCCGCCCGCTCGCGCGATGCGACGCGCTTACACTCCGAGGATCCGCCCGACTATCGAACCGAGTTCCAGCGCGATCGCGATAGAGTTTTACATTCGAAGGCGTTCCGGCGCCTCAAGCACAAGACCCAGGTCTTCATCGCGCCGACCGGCGACCACTTCGTAACGCGTCTGACCCACACGTTGGAGGTCTCTCAGATCGCCCGCACTGTTGCTCGTGGCCTCAACCTCAACGAGGACCTCGCCGAGGCGATTTCACTCGCTCACGACCTCGGGCACACGCCCTTCGGCCACGCCGGCGAGCAGGCCCTGGCAGAAGCGATGCCCGACGGTTTCCGCCATAACGAGCAATCACTGCGCATCGTCGAGCTCCTCGAGAACGACGGCGCCGGACTGAACCTGACCGACATGGTGCGCGAGGGCGTCGTCAAACACTCCAAGGTGCGAGAGGGCATCGAGCATGAGGCCTGGGGGACCGCTTCGACGCTCGAAGGCCAGGTCGTCAAAATCGCCGACTCGATCGCCTACCTGAACCACGACATCGCCGACGCCATCCGCGCCGGATTACTGGCCGAGGACGCGCTACCGAAAGAGCCGGCTGATCGGCTGGGTCACACGCACGCCCAGCGCATCAACACGATGGTCGCCGACCTCATCGAGACAAATTGGCAGCTGGTTCAGGACGACGCAGAAAGTTCGTACCCGCTGACCATGTCGGCGCCTATCCTGCAGGCCGCAAATGAGCTGCGTGAGTTCATGTTCGAGCGCGTCTACCTCTGGGAGGGCCAGGCTCGCGAGGCGCGTCGTGCGGGGCGCGTCGTCGAGTTCCTCTTCGAGCATTTCAGCAAGAATCCGGCCGAGATCCGGTCAGAGTGGCAGCGCCCGTCGGATTCGCCCGTCCGTCGTGCCGCCGACTTCGTGTCGGGTATGACCGACCGCTACGCCATGGAAACGGCGGTCGCGTTGGGCTTCCCTGAATCTGATCTTCCGGCCGAGTTTCCTCGGCCCTAGGCGGAACCGAAACCAGATCGCAACGTTGATCCCTGTGGGTATCCATCTGGATCGAGGCGTCGAGGGCTGTTACTGTTTCTTGGACTTTTGGTAGACCACGTGATCAATATCAACTGGGAAATGGTCATTGGCTGACTCTCCCAGCGGGAACGCAGGGAACCCCTTTTCCGGTCTGACCGGCGACGGCAACGGAAAACCGGCAGAAGGGTCATCCAACGACCCCTTCGAACGACCCGCCAACGGCTCCGCAGCCCCTCCCCCGAAGCAACCGGCGACGGTTGTTGGTGCGCCCGCGCCTGCCCTGAACTCCACTCACGGCACCGCCGGCAATGGCAATGGCCTGCCCTTTAAGGTCAGCGGCCAGACAGAGCCCGTGAAGGTAAGCAAGGGCACTGCGACTTCCGTGCAGCCGGCCAGCGACGAGACAACGAGCGATCCATTCCGCCGCGAGCCAGAGACGCCTGAGGTCTCGACGCCACCCGAAGAGTCCACCGTCTCACCCGCCTCGTACTCGACTGAGGACGAGCTTCCTCCCAATCGCGTCGTCGACGATCGCCGGGCCGAGGAAGAACGTATCGAAGCCCACACTCAGCGTCTGCACAGCGGTCAGTACGGCTACGTCCCCTACGCATACGAGGAGGAACGCAAACCTCTCTTCCGCGACCCGCGAATCTGGGGATCGCTGCTAGCCGCGACTGCCATCGGCGTGATCCTCGCCGTGGTCATCGTCGTCGCTGGAGGCGACGACGGGAAGGTCGCAGGCGTGTCCGATGAGGTCTCAGCAGACGTCGTGATCGAGGCGCCAGAGGAAGGGGCAACAGTTGCCGCTGGCCAACCATTCCTGGTGCGCGCAGTCGTAACCCACCCCGACGGAATTGAGCAGGTCGACCTGCAGGTCAATGGCAGTCCCACGGCCAGCGACACACCCGACGGCGGTGGCGAGGAACCTCCCAGCAACTTCACGGCCGAGATGGAGTGGACCCCCGAGGATGAAGGGCAGTACACCCTTGCTGTCGTCGGTGTCACGCCCGACGGTGAGCGCTTCGGCGAGGAACAGCGGGTCGTCAACGTGGCCTTCGCGGCGGGGACAGAAGCCTTTGTCGTCGCGCTCGACCCGACGAACGTCCGCGAGTACCCCTCGACCGACGAGCGCAGCCAGAGCTTCGGCCAGCTCCAGCCCGGTGAGGAGCGCAGAATCTTGCAACGGACGTCGACCGGCGCTGGAGGCTGGTTCTTGATCGAGTTCCCGGCATCGCCCACTGGCCAGGGTTGGGTGCTCGAGCAGCTGGTCGACACGCGCGGCGACCTGACCACTGTGGAGAGCGTCGAGCCACCGGCCCTGCCAACGCCCGAGCCGACACCGACCGAAACTCCCAGCCCGACAGCCAGCGCCACGCCAGAAGGGTCGGGTGAGTTCGACCTCGAGCCTGCGGGATACGACGAGGACGAGGGCTACGTCGAGATCAAGAACAATGGCCCGGGCGACTTCCGCGGCTACATCGTGCTCTTCTACCTGACCGCAGACACCTCGTCGGGCTGCCAGCTCGATACGCAGAGCGGCAACTATCCGATCGAGGGCATCCGGATCGCGGCCAACCAGGTCGTCAGCGTCCGCTTCAACACCCCGCAGCCCGACGGCCTCTTCTGCATCGGCATCTCGGTCGAGAACGACCAGGATCCTGAGAACAACGCCATCGGCCCCTACCAGAAGACCGGATAACCCAGAGAAACTCATCTGGCGCTAAAATGGAATCTGGCGGCCCTGCCATTTGGCGGATCCGCTGCGCGGTGAGATGCCGAGTGGTGCAGCGGTAGCACAGGGGACTTTGGATCCTCTGACCCAGGTTCGAATCCTGGCTCGGCAGCCAATCTCGGCCACGGGATCGCGCTAAAATCTTCGAGGCATTCCCCGATAGCTCAATCGGTAGAGCGGGCGGCTGTTAACCGCTAGGTTGTAGGTTCGAGTCCTACTCGGGGAGCCATTCCTCTCACGCCGGTTCCCGTCCGCACTCCGGACTCCTGAACGATCGATCACGTGTTGCGCGCCGCCCGACGAAAACGTAAAGTACGTGCAACCAAGTAAGGGATGTGCTCCGCCTCGCCCCAAAAGGGGGTGGCCTAACGGGAACCTTCAAGCAGTCGCCTCTAGTTACCCTGGCCCCGCTCGAGAAAGGCCCTTCCCTTGCTTAAGTTACTGTTTGGATCCATCGGCGTACTGGCGGTCTTCGCCGTCGCCACGGCAACGGCGCCCTCCGTCGGCGCAGGAGCCGGTAACAACCACACCGTCACGCTCAGGATCGAACGTCCGGCCTCGTGCACCGCTGACGTGTCGCTCCAGGTTTTCGACGGCCAGTCCAACCCCCCATCGGTCTTCACTACCACCAGTGGTAATCAGAACGTTTCCGTCACGGCGCGCGACAACGACTTTTCGATCGAGGCCGACGCGGAAGCAACAAACTGTTCCGTCGACCACCTCCGGGCCTATCTCCGCGTTGACGGAGTGACATTGTCCAAGGTCGTCGACAACTCATCTGCGCTCGATGACCCAGACCTCTCAATGAGTGGGGCGGTCGTGGCAGGAGTTGGGCCGGTCAGCGTCAGTGATATCGGGACGCAGGCCGAGCCTACAGGCGATTTCGATGTGAGAATGCGCACGACTGCCAACCCTGCATGCGACCACGTCGCCGCGCTGGTAATCCAACGCGAGGATGAGCTTTTCCAGCATGTCCTGTTGGCCCCGACCACGCACTCGGTTCGTCTGCCAATCAACGACGGCGATGACGTGACTGGAGCTGCTCAGGCAACACCCGACTGTCCGCTGAATGCCAGGATTGACGGAACGCTACGGCAGGTGGGCGGGCCGGTACTCGCCAGCGGCTTCACTACCCTCATCAATGGTACGTTTGTGGCTTCGGGGACATTCAACGCTCCCTAGCATCGTCCCGTTTACGGCGTCCAAAGGGGCTGGAGAAATCCAGCCCCTCTTCTTGTCCCGTCGCCTAGGCGGGATTTCGGACAGCTGCCCGGACCCTGCCGATCTCCTCGGCCAGGTCCTGTGGCGTAATGCTTCCCGGCGGCTGCCCTTCTACCGCCAGCCGCCGCGCGATCCGCTGTGCCGTCGCGTTCGCCGGGGTCGGCACGCCATGAAGCCGTCCCAACATGACGATCTCGCCGTTCAGGTAATCCGACTCAACCGATCCCGTCCCTCGTGACAGGCTTTGCCACGTGGAGCCACCCTGGCGCATCTGCCCGCCGACCGGCCGTAGTTCCAGTCCGCCGGCCCGGCGTTCGCGGGTCTCCTCAGCGGTGGCGCAGTCGATACCGGCCGCCGCGTAGCAGGCCAGCGCTTCATCACGCAACTGTCGGTGGATGTCCGCGACGTCGGCTCCGGGACCGCAGGCGGCCTGCACGGCGTTTCCAAGGTTCATCAGCAGCTTGGAATACTTCCAGCGCATCACGCGCTCCTGCGCAACCGACTGAAACGTCGCGCTATTGAGCGCTTCTGCGATCTGCTCGGCCACCTCGTCGCTGCCCGTCGGGTAGCGGCCGATATCGAGCATCCCTGTTGTCGGGCTCGATGAAGCGATCACCACGCCCGGCTCCAGGTGAGTCGCCGGCAGCATGACGACCATCCCGTAGACGTTCTCGAAGTGACGAATCGCCAGCCGCTCGTTCTCGACACCGTTCTGGGCGCAGACGACGGCGATGTCGGAGGGCGCCGCCAGCGCCAGCCGCACCAGCGCGTCCTCGGTGTCCTGCGTCTTCATGCAGAGGAAGACGACATCGTCCGGCTTGAAGTCGATCTCAGCCGGATCGCCGACAGCCGGAATCTCAAGCGTGGCTGACTCCTCCCAGGCTTCCAGCCTCAGGCCGTCGCGCTGGATGGCTCTGAGATGTTCACCGCGCGCGACCAGGACGACGTCGTTGCCGGCCTGATGGAGGCGCGCGCCGATCACGCCGCCGATGGCGCCCGCGCCGTAGATGATGAAGCGCATCAGGGGATCAGGACCACTCGCCCGAACGCCTGGCGGCTCTCGATGTGGGCGTGCGCCGCCGCTGCCTCGGACAGTGGGTAAGTGCGGTCGATCACCACCTTCAGCTTCCCAGCGGCTACATCATCGATGTGGCGCTGGATCATCGGATGGGTGCGCTGGCTGTTAAAGGCGATCTCAGCGCCCAGGAAGACACCCGTGAGCGACTGGTTGCCCCCCATCAGGAGACGGGAGTCGATCGTGCTCTCGCCCTCACGGCCAGCGTGGCCGACGGTTATCGCCCGGCCCCTGTAAGCCAGGCTGCCGATTGATCCACGCAGAGTCTCACCGCCCACGGAGTCGACGACCAGGTCGACACCCTTCCCCTCGGTTAGCTCGCGGACGCGGCGGGGGAAGTCCTCCTCGCGGTAGTTGATCCCGTGGTCCAGCCCGAACTCCTTGAGGCGCTCCAGCTTCTCGTTGCTCGAGGCCGTCGCCAGGACGGTCGCGCCGGCGCGCTTGGCGAGCTGGATAGCTGCCAGGCCAACACCGCTCGCGCCCGCCTGGATCAGCACTTTTTCGCCCTCTCGCAGGTGGCCAAACTCGAAGAGACAGTCATCGGCCGTGCCGAACGCCACCGGGACGCAGGCGGCATGAGTGATATCAGCGCCGTTTGGAACCGGCCAGACGGCATAGGCCGGAGACGCGAACATGGCGGCGTGCGAGCCATGCGCCATCGTCGCTACGACCGCCTGGCCGAGCTTGAGGTCGCTTACCTCAGGGCCAACCTCCCGGATTACCCCGCCGGCCTGGTAGCCGACGATGTGCGGCTTGCGAGGCATTTCGCCGCCGCCGCGGTTAAGCGTATCGCCGCCCTCGATGCTGATCGCCTTGACGTCGACCAGCACGCCGTTTGGCGGACAAGCAGGGTCGGGGACATCCTCGTACTTCAGGACCTCGGGAGCGCCGGTTTCGTAGTAGACAGCAGCTTTCATGGTCTGCCGATGCTACTACCGTTGGCCGAGCCGTTCTACGCCAGCACACCCTCGCCCGTAAGCTCGGCGACCACCTCGGCGTCCATCCCCAGTAAACCGGTCGCCAGCTCGAACGTGTGCTCACCGATCATC
>DASTBR010000242.1:0-6681 GCA_035711945.1 Dehalococcoidia bacterium | reverse complement strand
CTCAGCGCCCCGGCCGCCAGTAACCAGCGCGCAGAGCCCGCTTCCCGGGCGCGATGGAAGCAGTAAAAAGCCGCCACCAAAGGTAGGAGCAAAAAGACCTCAGAATTGGCGTTGATCTGCAGATAGGGAATTCCGTAGCAGAGGCCAAAGATCAGAGCGGCCGCCGTAGCAACGCGCTCGTTGTACATGCGGCGGGCGAGGAGGAAGAGCACGACGGCCGTAAGCGCGGCGGAGGCAGCTGCGGCGATACGTGGAGCCTCGATGCTCTCGCCGAAGACAGCAAAGCTGCCGGCGTACCAGAGCGCGACCATGGGTGGCTTATGGTCCCAGGCATCGCGGTACGGTATGTCGCCGCGAAGTATGGTCTGCGCCAGCGTCGCGAACACGCCTTCGTCGCGCTCAAACGGCTCACTGAAGAAGGGCGCCAGCAGCCCGACCGGTACGATCAGCACCAGCGCGACGATGATCAGCGTGCGATAGGAGACGACGGGCAATCCCTGCGCAAGGACGCCCGCCCTGGTTTCGACGGCCATTGGGTTTTGTGCAGTCCGATCGTACAACGACCGCGGTCGCGACAGCGTTCAAAATAAGAACAACTTGGTTGCAAGGCTGAAGGGAAAGGTCGCACTGATCGCGGGCGCTGGTGGACGCCAGGGCACTGCGGTTGCGCTCCTTTTCGCGCGCGAAGGAGCAGCCGTTGTCCTCGCTGGCCTCGATGGCGAGGAGGTGGACGGACTGGCCGAGCGTATACGCAACGACGGCGGTCAGGCTGTTGCCAGGGCCCTGGACTTGACGGCCGCTGACGACGCCGAGAGCGCTATCGAGCTCGCGCTCAGCTCTTTTGGCAAGATCGACGTTCTCTACAACAACTCCGGCGGCTACCTCGACGGCTTCATTCACGAAACCGCGGAGCAGGACTGGGACCGCGTCATCGAAATGAACCTCAAGACGCACTACAACGCGACGCGGTTCGCGATCCCGGCGATGCTCGACGCTGGCCGAGGCTCGGTCATCAACGTCGGCGCGGCACGGGCGGCCCGCCAGGGTGGTAACGCTGTCTACGCTGCGACCAAGGGCGGCATCATCGCGATGACGCAGAACCTGGCTAAGGCATACCACTCGCGCAACATCCGCGTGAACTGCATCTGCCCTACGAACATCGGTGAGTCACAGGACAAGTTCGGGGTGCCGCTTCCCGCGACCTCGCTCGACCGCGACGGCACGCCGGAGGATGTAGCGTACCTCGGGCTGTTCCTGGCCTCCGACGAGTCGTCGTGGATCACCGGGGCCGCCTTCGTCGTCGACGGCGGGGCCGAAGTTCTCGGTTAGCGTCCCATCGGTAGCACTCGAAGAGAAGTGTGCGCTCTCACAGCCCTGGCCAGCCGCTTGTCGTGTGTCGCGAAGTCGGCTCCCAGACGCTGAGCGAGTGCGACGTATGAACCGTCGTAAATTGTGAAATTGGCCCACAGCGCGAGGGATTCGGGGGCAAGGGATCGGTGGCGGTGGCGCGTCAGCGGTAGGGTGAAGTAGTCGGCAAGTACCTCCGCCGCCCGATTCAGTGTCAGCTCGTGCTGCAGAAGGCCTGTTCGCAGAGCCGACGCGACTTCGAGATCGCAGACCTCCGGCACATGGGTATCCTCGGTGTCCAGCAGCGCGGCAAGCTCAGGATAGCGGTGTCGATTGAGCAGGAAATTGGCGATCGCGGAGGCGTCCAGGACAAGGATGGCCAGGGGTCTACCGCCGTTCGCGGTCTCGGCGGATGATCGCGACGATCTCCTCCTCGCTCATAGGTACGGGCTCGCGGGATCGGATGCGCGCATCGAGTTCGTCGAAAGGCATCCGTCGAATCTCTCGTTCGAGAATCTCCTCGATGTAGGCGGTGAGTGTCTGTCTCTGCTTCTTCGCGCGACGGACGAGCTCGCGATGGACTTTATCGGGCACGTTCCTGACCTGGATCATCTTGGACATGCTCTGAGCATGTCACATGTGCAGCACATGTGCTAGCCGCCGGCGATGCCGACCAGGAGCTCGACGGTATCGCCGTCGCTGAGGGCGTGGCCAACGGGTGCGGTTTCGCCGTTGACTACGGCGGTTATGGCCTCGGCGTCCGCGCCTTCGAAGCCCTCAGCCGCGATCAACTGCTCGACGCTGAGGCCGGGCCTAAACTCCACCTCGACCTCCTGCGCCTTTGAGCGCGCCCGCTTGGCGAGGAGCGCGGTCATCTTCAGCGTGATCATGCCGCGGCGGTGGCTGCAGGGCGCTTAGGCGCCCTGCAGTACCGGAATGAGGTCGTCGAGCTTGAGCTCGCGCAGCTTGGCGTCCGAAGGCCGCATCGTCGCGGCGTCCCAGTCGCAGGCGGCCAGGAAGTCGCGCTCGAGCTGGTCCGTGTCGAGGTTGAAGTCCTTATGCGGTCCCTCATCCATCGGCATCGTCACTCGTTCAGGCACGGCGCGCTGCATCGGGTTCACGCCCTCGCGCAGCGAGAAGAGCAGGCGCAGGTTGGCGATGCGCTCGCCCGCCTGCAGCACCTCGTTGACGTCCATGTCCCAGCCGGTCGCGGCGTTGATCCAGGTCGGGATCTCGGCCGTGTTGGCGGCCATCATGACGAACTGGCAGAAGCCGGCGGAGTTCACGACGTGCATGTACTCCGACGCGCCCTTGTGGTGCTCGCCGCGGCCTTCCATTACCGTCCGGTCGCCCGGGGGCGGCGGGATAACGCCCATGCGGCGGTTGCCCTCGTACTGGGTGTGCCGCGCCGGCGTCGGGTCGAGCTTGTAGGTCGTGTAGTACTCGGGCTGCAGGCGCGGGTCGTGCATCGGGATCTCCGAGCCGCCGACGTGCATGGCGTATTGCTCCGCGCCCTTGCCGATGCGCTGGGCGGCGACCTTCACACCGTCGGCGAGGACGTCGCCGATACCTTCGCGCTTACCCATGAGCTTGAGCAGCTCGATGACGGCCTTGTCGTCGCCCCAGCGCAGCTCGAGGCCGCCGGTGTCCTCCTTGGTGATGATCCCGTTCTCGAAGCACTCGATGGCGAACGAAGTTGTCACGCCCGCGCCGATGACGTCGAAGCCGTACTCGTTGCAGAGGTGGTTGGCATAGGTCAGCGAGTCCAGGTTGTTGTTCAGGTTCATCGTGCCGAACGAGGCCATCGTCTCGTACTCGGCGCGGTGCGTGTGCTTGGGGTAGGGGTAGTCGGGGTTGTCCGACTCATGGCTCTCGGCGCCACAGGACAGCGGGCAGTGCCAGCAGCCATAGGTCCTTTCCATCTTCTTGTTGTGCTCGTCGCCAGTCAGCGTGGCGACCTCCGGCATGTCACGGACGCCGACGCCGCCCCAGTTCTTGACCGGCGAGTCGCCGTTGTGGGCGGAGCCGGCCGTGATGCCGGGCGTGCCATAGGTGTGGAAGAAGTCGGCCAGGGGCTTGATGAACTCGTTGAGGCCGGTCTTGGTTAGCGAAAGGATGTGGCGGACCTGCTTGTCGTTGGCCTGGTTGGGCATGCCCAACGTGATCTTCTGCGATGCCTTGACGGCGACGGCCTTGAGGTTCTTGGAGCCCATCACGGCGCCGACCCCTGAGCGGGCGGCGAGGCGTCCGTGGTCGTTGCAGATGCCGGAGATCAGCGAGAGTTTTTCGCTGGCCGGGCCGATGACGGCGGCGGTCGAGCCCTTGCCGTAGCGGTCGATCAAGGTCTGTTCTGTTGTAATCGCGTCGACGCCCCAGAGGTCGGAGGCGTCCTTGAGCTCGAGCTTGTCGTCGAGGACCTCGAGATATACGGGCTTGTCGGCTTTGCCGGTGAACATGAGCCCGTCCCAGCCGGCATGGCGCAGGTAGGCGCCGAAAACGCCGCCACAGTTGGCGTCGCCCCAGCCGCCGTGAAGCGGCGACTTGCAGACGGCCTGCCAGCGCTGGCCAAACAGCGGTGTGCCGGTCAGAAGCCCGGGGAAGAGGCCGAGCATGTTGTCCGGACCCAACGGGTCAGCGCCCCTGGGGATGCGGTCGAGCGCCAGGCGCGCACCGACGCCGTAGCCGCCGAGGTGCTGTCTGTAGAAGTCGTCGTCGAACTTCTCGACCGTGATCTCGCCGGTCGTGAGGTTGATGGTGGCCATCTTGCCGCTGAAGGCCTTTTCGATCGGACCTTCGATGGTGGTTGCCTGCGCGCCGTTCGTACCGTTGCCGTCAGCCATAGCTCTCTCCGTGTTATTGGGCTTGGGGATTGAGTATCGAAAGTATAGTGACCGCCACCGGAATAGAGCGACAGTCGCTAGGCGCTCTACCACCCCGGATGAGAGCAAGGAGGGGAATCCTTGGGAATCCCCTCCTTGTCTGCCACCGAGAAAGTTAGCGAACTCGTCTAGAGGCCATCACTCCGCCGGCAGCCGTCAGGCCAACCAGCGCCGCGAGCAGAAGCATCTCCGCGGCGGAGACCACGCCCGCAGTCAGCACGCCGGAGTTGCCGCTGTCGACACGCGGCGTACCGCGGACACCGCCGACCTCAGAGGTCACCGGCTGTCCCTGGGTGGTCGGTTCAGCGCCAGGGTTGACCGCGTTGTCGCCGTCATCGCCTGGCGTGACCACGTCCCCACCAGTGTCATCGTCATCGTCATCGTCGCCGTCAGGTGGCGGCGTTACCTGGCCGCCCTCCGCGCAGTGCGGGTTGTGGACAGTCGCGTGGACGTTGCAGCCACCGGTCGGGTCCGTCTGAGCGGTATCGCAGTTTTGAGTCTGGGCGCCTGGGCAGTCGTTTGGGTTGCAGACAGGCCGGGTATCGCCGGCCTCGCAGTTTCCCGGTCCCGTTGTGTGACCGGGCTGATGGTCCGCCGTCGCGCTCTGGGCAGAGGCGACGAGGGCCGCGGTCGCTGCTGCGCAAAGCAAGGGCAGCAGCCACCTTCGTGTTTGGGCTCTCATTTTGTCTTCCCTTCTGTCCCGTTTGCGGGACCCTCGCGGGAAGTTCCCATATCCTCCACCTCCACCGTTTCAAATTGGTGACCACCCGGTCCGTAACTTATGTCGATTCCGTTATACGTACGCCATGCAGCTTGGAATACGCCGCGCCTTCGGGCTTCATAGCCTCGATCCGGTATGCAGTGCAGTCACTGTCGAACCCTATTCGACGATCTTGGCCACACGGCGCCGGTGAACCATCCTGATCGCGTGAGCCGCCCGGGAGGCCAGCAATGACGACCACAAAACCACTGGAGACAACGGCCCTCGAAGCCGGATTTGCCGGAGACGTGATCCGTCCCGGGCATGCGTCCTACGACGAGGCGCGCGCCATCTGGAACGGTGAGATCGACCGTCGCCCGGTCGTCATCGCGCGCTGCCGGGGCACGGCAGACGTGGTCGCAGGTGTCCGCTTTGCCCAGGAGCACGGTCTAACAACCGCCGTTCGCGGCGGCGGACACTCCATCGCCGGCCACGCCCTGGTGGATGACGGAATCGTCATTGATCTCTCGCTGATGCGAGGGTCGCAAGTCGACCCGGCCGCACAGACCATCCGGCTCGAAGGCGGTGCTCTTAACGAGGATCTCGACCGCGAGAGCCAGGCGCATGGGTTGGCCCTGACTGGAGGCTTCGTTAGCCACACCGGCCTCGGCGGACTCACGCTCGGCGGCGGCATCGGGCACCTCATGCGAGCCTTCGGGCTGACTATCGATAACCTCCTTTCGTGCAATGTTGTGACGGCCACCGGCGATGTCGTTGTCGCCAGTGAAGGCGAGAACCAGGACCTCTTCTGGGGTCTGCGCGGAGGTGGCGGCAACTTCGGGGTCGTCACCTCGTTCGAGTTCAAACTTCACCGCCTCGAGCCGCCCGTGCTGGCAGGGTTCGTCGCCTGGCCCATCAGCGAGGCTCGCAAGGTCCTCCGCTTCCTTCGCGATTTCATTGCTGACGCCCCCGACGAGGTCGGAATCATCGGCAACATCCGAATGGCGCCGCCTCTTCCGGCAATTCCGACCGAGCTGCACGGGAAACCAATCGTGGCGTTGGTTCTCACTTACGCGGGACCTGTGGACGAGGGCGAGAAAGTCCTGCGGCCTCTACGCGAGTTCAACTCACCAGTCCTCGATGCGGTCGTCCCCAAGCCGTACGTCGAGCACCAGAAGGCCTTCGATGCGGCCCTCCCCCACGGACGCCACTACTACTGGAAGTCGCATCGGCTGCCGCCTTTGGCCGACGAGATGATCGAAATCGTGGCTGAGCACGCTGGCGCCATCACCTCTCCGCTCTCGACCATTGGTCTCTTCTGCTTCGGCGGCGCCGTGGCCCGGGTTCCCGACGATGCCACCGCCTACCCCCACCGCGACGCCGCCCACGACGTCAACATCGTCGCCTCCTGGATGCCCGACGACCCTGACCCGGCCCGCCATAAGGCGTGGGTCCGCGGCTTCTTTGACGCCCTGGCGCCATACAGTCGTGGCGTCTACGTCAACTTCACCAGCGATGACACGCCGGAGCGTGTCCGTTCGGCCGCCTACGGGCCCGAGAAGTGGTCCCGGCTGGTAGAGCTCAAGCGCAAGTACGACCCGGGAAACTTCTTCAGGGTCAACGCAAACATTCCGCCCGACAGCGACTGAGCTCCTTTCGCGGACAAGGGTGGCGCTCCCCGGCGAGTCACTAGGCTAGGCGGGTGAGTCCGGAGGCGGCAGGCGTTGGGGAGGCTATACCCGACGGACTGCTTTC
>DASTBR010000241.1:0-8864 GCA_035711945.1 Dehalococcoidia bacterium | reverse complement strand
CTTCGGAAGATGCTGCCTTTAGAGGGTTACAAGGTTCTCGATCTGTCGCGCCTAGCTCCCGGGCCGTTCTGCTCGATGGTCCTCGGCGACATGGGAGCCGACGTGTTGCTCGTGGAGGCGCCAGCCGGCGCGATCGGGCCGGGCGCCGCGGCGCCGGGCGACGGCGGCGATGACGGTCGCGCCACGAGGGCGGCAGCGTACGACCCCCTGCGGCGCAATAAGCGTTCGATCCAGCTAAACCTGCGAGAGGAGGCTGCGCGCGAGGTCTTCTACAAGCTAGCGAAGGACGCTGACGTCGTCCTCGAAGGCGCGCGACCGGGGGTCGTCAAACGGCTCGGCGTCGACTACGACACGCTACGCAAGATTAACGAGCGCATCGTGTACTGCTCGCTCTCCGGATACGGCCAGACCGGGCCCTACCAGGCGCTCGTCGGTCACGACATCAACTACATTTCAGTCGGCGGCGCGCTGGGCATGATCGGCTGGCCCGGCCAGAAGCCAGCCATACCGTTGAACGTCATCGCCGACTTCGCCGGCGGCGGCCTGATGGCCGCGTTCTCGATCGTCACGGCGCTCCTGGCTCGCGAGAAGACGGGCGAGGGCCAGTTCGTCGACGTCGCCATGTCCGATGGCGTCCTCTACCTGCTGGCAATGTTCACCGGCCAGTACTTCGGCAGTGGCAACGCCCCGACGCCCGGCAGCTTCCTGCTCAACGGCGCCGCGCCACACTACAACGTTTATGAGACGAGCGACGGCAAGTGGTTCAGCCTGGGCAGCCTGGAGCCTCACTTCTTCGCCAATCTCTGCCGCGTCATGGAGCGGGAAGACTTCATCCCGCAGCAGTACGACAGCTCGAAGTGGCCGGCGATGGCTGAGCACTTCACGGCGAAGTTCAAGACGAAGACGCGCGATGAATGGTTCAAAGTCCTGAGTGAGGTCGACATCTGCGCAGCTCCTGTCTACGAATTTCCGGAGGCGCTGGACGACCCGCAGAACCTCGCGCGGCAAATGGTGATCGAGGTTCAGCATCCCGAGCTTGGCACGGTCAAGCAGGTTGGTATCGCGCCCAAACTGTCCGAGACTCCCGGCTCCGTGCGGACGACGGGCGTCGCACCCGGCGCCCACACGGACGAGGTGCTGTCCGGGCTGGGTTACTCAGAGTCCGAGGTGGCCGAGTTGCGCTCATCGGGAGCTGCTGCCTGACCCGATAGCCGCTTGGCCTGCACTTGGCGATAGTGAGAGGGAGCACAAACGGCTCGCTCCAGCGCATGACAAGGTTCCAGCTCTACTCGCTCGTCACCACGCTCATCACGTTCGGCCTAGTCATCCTGGGCGGCGTTGTCCGCGTCACGGATAGCGGGCTCGGATGTCCCGATTGGCCGCGCTGCCACGGCAGCTTCATACCGCCAGCGGAGACCGAGATCTGGATCGAGTGGTCGCACCGACTGGTCGCTTCGGTCACCGGCTTCCTGATCTTTGGGTTGGCCATCGCCGCCTGGCGTACCCAGCGTGAAAACCGCGTGATCATCGGTGCCGCCGGAGCGTCGCTGGTGATCCTGGCGGTGCAGGTGATCCTTGGCGCAATCACGGTCGAGCGTGAGCTGCCTCCCGAGATCGTGGCAACCCACCTGATCACGGGGCTCAGCCTTCTCGCGACGTTGATTGTGATAACGGTCGTCTCTTTCGCCGGGCCTACGGACGTGAGCCGGGTATCGGTAACTCCCGCCCTACCCTTTGTCGCGGTAGCGGCCGCGCTTGCAATCAGCACCATGTGGCTTGGCGCCTACATGACGGAGAGCGGAGCCAACTTCGCCTGCGACGGCTGGCCGCGCTGCAACGGCGAGTGGCTGCCTGCGTTCAGCCAGCTTGTTGCCATTCACTGGACCCATCGACTGCTGGCGCTTGTTCTGGGCATCGCGCTTGTTGCTCTCGCGCTCCGCCAAAAGCAGGTCAGCGGCACGACAAACCTCGCCTACCAGGTCGCCGTGGCGACCGTCATCCTCTACCTGGCCCAGGTCATGATCGGCGCCGGTAACATCTGGACTGATATGTCAGAGGCGACGTCGATCATCCACCTGGCTGTCGGAACGCTGATTTGGTCCGCGCTCATTGGCCTTGCAGTCTCGGCGTTCCAGGGAGGCGTCGGTGTTCCCGCTTCGACTGCTAAGCCGCAGGCCACACGCCTGCGCGCCCCCGAGGTCACAGCATGACCGCGCTGGCGCTGAGCAGGACGCACATCCGCCAGACGATCGGTGCTTACGTGGCCCTGACCAAGCCGCGAATCATCGTCGAGCTGCTGATCACGACAGTCCCGGCAATGGTCCTCGCCGCCAACGGCTGGCCTGACACGTGGCTCGTCCTGGCGACGCTGGTGGGCGGCACGATGGCCGCCGGCAGCGCTAACGCGATCAACATGTTCCTTGACCGCGACATCGACGGAATCATGCGCCGCACGAGATCCCGCCCGATCCCCAGCGGGCTCGTGACGCCGGCGCAGGCGCTGACATTTGCCAGCGCCCTAGCCGTCCTCTCGTTTCTGCTCCTTGCCTTCGCCGCCAACCTTCTGACGGCAGTGCTGGCTATGACAGCCCTGCTCTTCTACGTCTTCGTCTACACGATCTGGCTGAAGCGCTCGACACCGCAGAACATCGTCATCGGCGGGGCCGCCGGAGCCATGCCGCCGCTGGTTGGTTGGGCGGCGGTGACCGGCAGCCTCGACACAGCGGCCATCGTCCTCTTCGCGATCATCTTCATCTGGACACCGCCCCACTTCTGGGCATTGGCGCTAAACCTCGAGACAGACTACGAGAAGGCGGGTGTGCCGATGATGCCGGTCGTAGCCGGCGAAGCCAGCACGCGCACGCAGATACTGATCTACTCGCTGCTGCTGTTCGCGGTGACCCTGCTGCTCATCCCGTTCGGCGCTGCCTCGTACTTCTACTTCGGCTCGGCCTTGGTTCTGGGGGCCGGATTCATCGGGCTCGCCTTCCGCCTCTGGCGCGTTGGCACGAGCAGCGCGGCTGCGAGCCTCTTTCGCTATTCGCTCATCTACCTCGCGTTGCTCTTTGCTGCGGTCGCTGTTGACACCTGGATAAGCCGGATTTAGACAACGAGTTAGAGTCGTACGAAAAGGGAGCCAGGCAATGACCGAACCCAGCCAGCTAAGCCAGGTGGGCGAGATGTCATCCCACGCCGAGGGCGAGCACGAGGAACACATCCATCTGCCGGGCCCGAGCATCTGGCCGATCATCATCGCCATTGGCATCTTCCTGGTAGGGGTCGGACTGGCCTCAGAGCTGGTCTTCGCCGGCGCAGGTGCAGTGATCATGGTCGGGGGAATCGCAGGCTGGATCGCTGAGACGCGAAAACAGGCGATCGAGCTCGAGGGCCGTGAAGGCCCCGCGCGCTACGTTCACACCGTGCTCTTCCAGTACATGGCGCAGGACGAGGACAAGCTGGCCGGCAGCAACGGGCTACGCTCGCAGATCGACCAGCACCTGCTGGCTATCAAGGGTATGCCGGGCATGCTCGAGCAGCGCATCCTGCGCACCGACAACAACGAAGGCCCGATCCAGATGATCGTGACGACAACCTGGTCGGAAGCCGATCGTCTCGCCGACTACGAGGAGAGCGGCGCTACCGTCGAGGCCCTACTGAAGGCACAGGAAGGGGTCGTAGTACCGGGCAGCGTCCAGGTCTACGACCTGCAGGACCTCGGTTAGTCGCCGCCTGCTGCGACTGCGCCTTCGGTGGCCGGCTCTCGCGGTAGTTGACTCCCCGCGCCGAGCGCCACTAAGGCGAGCAGTGAGCCCGTGCCGATGACCACACCGCCGGCCAGAAAACCAACCGTCAACGAGTAGGCGTCCGCGATCGAGCCCAGAAGCGGTGAGAATCCGGCCATCACCAGCGCCAGCGTCAGCTGCCCGGCCGAGAGCACTGTCGCGCGCCGTTCACTGGGTATTCGCTGGTTCAGCATGTTGGTGATCAGCGGAATGGCGGCTGCGGAAACCATGCTGATCACCGGGAACATGATGAAAGCGCCGATCGAGTCCCATACGCCCAGTACTGCGTAAGCCGCTGTTGCTGACCCGGCTATCAGGTAGAGGCTGCGCATCTCGCCGGCCCTCCGCGCCAGCCAGAACGCTGACAATGCTCCGAGGGCGCCAAAGACGCGCGCCGGGGCCTGCAGGTAGCCAACGTTGGCGACGTCGACGCCGTGGCCGTCAAGGAACGGTTGAAAGAAGACGGCGGTGGCGATCGAGCCCACACCGAGAAATCCGTAGAGGATCATGAGCAGCGGGATGCGCCGGTCCCTCTTGCCGATCGCGTAGCTCTCACGCACGAAGTCGCGCACACCCGGCCGCACGCCTTCCACGCGCAGCGTTGGCTCGCGCAAGGTCAGGGCCATGCCAAGCGCCGCCAGCGACGAAATCGCGCTCAATTGGACAGCGCGGTCGAGCCCAACGGAAGCGGCCAACGGAGCGCCAACCAGCATGCTGGCCAGGATGGCGATGTTGAAGATTGCCTGGGACCGGCCCATCACCTCAGGGAAGCGCCCTTCCTCGCCAATCATCTTGAGGCTGTCGTACATGAACGCGCTGTCGGCTGATTGCATGATGGCCAGCGACCATGCCCAGATGACGTAGGTTCCGAGAATCAACAGGTAACTATCGGCCGTGCCGAAGGCGACGATTGAAAGGGCGCTGAGAAATGTGCCGATGCAGATCGTGAGCTTGCGGCCGTGGCGGTCGGCAAAGATCCCGGCGGGCACCTGGATCAGCACCATCGAGAGGAAGAAGGGCGCTTCCAGGATTGCCACCTGCGTGAACGAAAGCCCGCGCAGGTCGGTCAGGTAGATGACCCAGATTGGCCACCAGAACTGGAAGTTGAGGAAAAAGCGAAAGACGTAGATCTTCCAGATGTTGGCGCGATAAGCCTCGACCTCACCCGACAGTTGAGGCAAGCCGGCTAGAGCCATTGATCCAGCTTACTTAAGGAGCCTCAGCCGGCGATGAAGAAAGGCCCGGCCAAACAGCCGGGCCTTCAGGGTGGGATCTAAGCTACGTCAGTCGAAGGCGTCGCAGCTCCCCTCAGGCAGCAGGCCTTCTTCAACCTGTTGCTCGCACTGCTCACGGGCGAGGTCTTCCAGGTCCTCGGGGTCGGTGCCGTCGAGGCCCTCGACATCACCAACCGCGCCGAAGGTGTCAGCTGTTTCGCTGGCTACGGCGTCGAGGAACCAAATTCCGTTGGCCATCGGATAGTCACCCGGGCCGTCGCCGGAGGTTAGCTCGGTGACCGCGCCCATCAGGAGAGCGAAGGCGGCGAATCCCGCCAGGTTGGCCATCGTGATCTGCGCGCTCGATGCGGCTGTCGCGGCGGCGATCGCGTACTGGCTGAGCACGAAGGTCGCGACCATGCCGAGGATGGCGAAGGGCCAGTCGAGGAAGGTGATCAGGATCAGGAAGCTGATGATGGCAGGCACGTAGGCAAACCCCATCGTCGCCACGAGCTGCTGAATGTCCGAGGTCGCGCGGTAGAACGAGTTGATCAGCAGGTGCGTCACGCCCGGCCAGGCCAGCCAGACGACAGTCTGGATGATCGTCCCGATGACAACGCTTCGCAGGAGCAGATCGCTCGTTTCGCTGAGGTCGGCGAACTCGGCGTACAGGTACGTGCCGATGCCGATGACGAGGTTCGTCACGGCGACAACCACGATGCCGCTGATCAGGCCCGTCGGATCGAGCTTGATCTCGTCGAAAGCGGTGCTGTCGAAGCGCACCAACCGTCCAAGCCAATTGAGCACTTTTGTCGGATCCACTTAGGCCCTCCCCTCGAATAGCTGACGCTGGCTGCCGGCTTCTATTGCTCGTGGCCTCACAGGATGAACGTCCCGAGCCAGTCGAGGAACCATATTCCGCTGGCCCACGGGTAATCGCCGGGGCCATCGTCGCCGAGGATCTCGACGCCGATGATGCTCATGAGCACGGCGAACGCAGCCATGCCGCCGAGGTTCGCCATCGTGATCTGCGAGCTTCCAGCCGTGCTGGAAGCGGCGATCGCATACTGCGTCAGGACGAAGGCGGCGACCATGCCGATGATTGCGAATGGCGTGTCGAGGAACGAGATGAAGATCAGCGCGCTGATCACAGCCGGGACGTAGGCGAAGCCCATCGTCGCGATCAGCTGCTGAATGTCAGCCGTGGCGCGATACAGCGAGTTGAGTAGCAGGTACGTGACCCCCGGCCACGCCACCCAGATGACCGTCTGGACCACCGTTCCCAGGATGACGACACGGATCAGAAGGTCGCCTTTCTCCGGGAGGTCTTCGATCGTGCCGTAAAGGTACGTGCCGAGGCCGATGATGAGGTTGGTGACGGCGACTGCGATCAAGCCGCCGATCATTCCTGATGGTTCGAGCTTGATCTCGTCGAAGGCGGTGCTATCGAGCCGGACGACCCGACCAAGCCAGTTGACTATCCGCGCGAAGTCCAAAGTGCCTCCTTGCTCTGTGGTGGGAGGATTATGCGACCACCCGGTTCCGTCTGAAGGCGTCACCTCCTGGCTCGGTAGTTTGCTTCCGCCGAATTTTATCACAATCACCGGCGTAAATAGCGCAAATTGCAATAATGCTTAAGCTTTTTCCTGATTAGCGTTTCACAAAGGCCGCTTGCGCACCGCCGCCGGCGAGCGTGGGAAGCGGTGGGCCGTTACGGCCAGCTTCCGCACCACGAGCACAACGGGCACCGGTCCGATCGCGCTCAATGGCTTCCGAATAACCACCTCGGCCGCAAGCGCCTGCAACGCGGAGGCCGATTGAACCAGCTCCTGATCGAGCTGGCTGCCCTTGGCCGCGAACAGGCAGGCGCCGGGCTTAAGCAACGGGATCGTCATCTCCAGCAGCGTCGGGAGGGGCGCCACCGCCTTAGCGACAACAGCATCCGCCGACTCTCGGTGGCGTGGGTCGCGCCCCGCCTGCTCCGCGCGGACAGGCAAGACAGACGCCTTGATGCCGAGCTGCTCACAGGTCGCAACGAGCCACTCAGCCTTGCGCGTGCTCGACTCGATCAGGACGATGTCCAGGTCAGGCCGAGCGATGGCGATCGGGATGCCCGGCACCCCGCCACCACTGCCGACGTCGGTCAGTCGGGCACCCTGTGGCAGGCCCACCTCCTCGACCATCCGAAGCAGAGCGAGCGACTCCCCGACCTGGCGGCGCACGAGCTCGTCGTGATGGCGAATCGCAGTCAGGTCGAGGCGCTCGCTGTCGCGCTCCAGCAGCTCGAGGTAGCGCTCAAGAAGTCCGAGCCCCTCTTCATCCAGCTCGTAGCCAGCCGACGGGACCACCTCTCGCAGCCAGTCGTGAGTCATTCGTGACCACTATCGCAACTGGCAGGCAGCGAGGAGCCTCCTAGAATGAAGACGGTGACCAGCTTATGACCACAGGCGGCAATGCTGGCGACGCCCTGGAAACCTACCTCCGCGAAGGCACCGCCAAGCTCCAGGGGACCAAGCGACGCCAGGCCGAGGCCCAGGCCGAGCGATTCGTAGATTGGTGGGGAAGCTCAAAACCCGTCGCCGACCTCAAGCCCTATGACGTCGAGTCCTTCGTAGCCAACAAAGTCCCCGGGCACTCATCTGACGCAGGGGAGCGGGTCGAGGGGCTGCGCCACTTTCTCGACTTCCTCAACCGCACCGGCTACACCACCTTGAACCTGAAGAAGGAAGCCAAGGTGCCGCGAGTGAAGGGGATAAAGCGCAGCAACGCTGCGCGCGAGGAGACCGTCGTCCACCAGCTGACTGCCGAAGGTCACACCTTGCTCACGCAGGAGTTCGAGGACCTCAAGGCCATGCGCGGCGAGATCCAGCGCGCGATCAGTGCCGCCCGTGAGGACAAGGACTTCCGTGAGAACGCGCCGCTCGACGCTGCCCGCGAGAAACAGGCGCTCAACGAGGCGCGGATCAAAGAGATCGAGAGCATCCTCAAGCACGCCCAGGTCATCGAGTCGAACGGCGCCGGATCGGGCATCAACATCGGCTCGACGATCGTCGTCCGCAACCTCAAGACCGACCGCGAGCAGCGCTTCACGATCGTCCATCCGCGCGAGGTCAATCCGACTGCGGGAAGGATTTCGGTCGAGTCCCCGGTCGGCAAGGCTGTGCTCGGCCGCGCCGAGGGCGATGAGGTCGAAGTTCAGGCGCCAGCAGGCACGATGCGCCTGAAGATCCAGAGCGTCGACAGCTAGACCGCGGTAGGCAGACCGCCGGATTCCGCTGACCGATACACCGCGTCCGCCAGCTCGTGGGCGCGAAGGGCAACATCGAAGCCGGGATAAGGCTCCTCGTTATTCTCGAGCGACTTGAAGAAGAAGTAGTCCTCGAACGTCCAGCGATACAGCGCGTCTCCGTGCTCCTCGCCGGTCAGGCCGACCATCTCCTGGTAGCGCTGACGGACCTCGGCGTCGGAGATCTGGCCCGAGCCCAGCTCATTGGTCTCGTAGTTGATCGGACCAAAGAAGTCGTCGTGGACCCAGAAAACGCCGTTCTCGTAGAAGAGTTCGAGATGGCGGCGAGTGTTACGCGCGCCGATTCCGTGCCAGACCGACGTCAGTGCCGCGACACTTTCGTTAGCGAACTCGATGGTCGCTACGGCAATGTCCTCGACGCGATCGTGCTCTGAGAAGAAGCGCGTCTGCGCGCTTACGCGGGTCGCTTCACCACAGAAGTAGCGAAGCATGTCCAGGTCGTGGATGCTGTGCTCGATCAGCGTCCCGCCGCCTGCCTGTTCGTAGTCGCCGCGCCAGCTGCTGGCGTACTGTCCGCTGACCGGGAAGTACTGGTCGTCACGGAAGACGCCCGTCATCAGG
>DASTBR010000240.1:0-16387 GCA_035711945.1 Dehalococcoidia bacterium | reverse complement strand
CGTCGGCAAGGACGATGGCAAGCAGCCCGCCGCGAACCCCGCCCCAGCCAGTGAGCCCGCGGCGCCACCCGCTGATACGCGGGGAGCCGCCCAGTAACATGCGTACACCCTCCCCGGGAAGGAGGAGAAGATGAGTTGGTTCAGCGACATCTTCAAGTTCGGTAAGAAGAAGGCCGAAACGGTCGACGACAGCCAGGTCGACACTGCGGCGGGCCAGGTCCAGGACCGCACGCCCGACAGCATGGACACCCACGTCGACACGGCCGCCGACAAGGCCAAGGAGTACACCGGCACTGAGAACCCGCCGCAGTAGTGCTCCCTTTGGCGAAATGGCGTTGACCGGCCTTCCGCCGTTCCTCTAGACTGGCTCAGTCTTGACGCGACTCAAGCATGTGTCTCTTTGCCTGAGAGGTAACCGCTCATAGCCAGGGATCTGCGTACCAACAATCAGATCCGGGTACGAGAGGTGCGCCTGATCGGCGCCGAAGGCGAGCAACTCGGTATCACGCCACTCCAGCGCGCCTTGGAGCTTGCCCAGGAAGCGGGCCTCGACCTTGTCGAGATCGCTCCTACGGCAGATCCGCCCGTCGCCAAGCTGCTCGACTACGGCAAGTTCAAGTACGAGCAGGCCAAGCGCGATAGCGAGGCAAGGAAGCATCAGAGCCGCGTCGAGCTCCGCGAAGTGCGGATGAAGACGAAGATCGGCCAGCACGACATCGACTTCAAGACCCGCACAGCGCGCAAGCTGCTGAACGGAGGCGACAAGGTAAAGCTTTCAGTCATGTTCCGCGGCCGCGAGATAACCCACCCCGAGATCGGGCGCGGGCTACTCGATCGGATCATGCAAAGCCTCGGCGACATCGCCGTGGTCGAGCGGCCGCCAATGCTGGAAGGTCGCTTCATGTCGATGATCGTCTCGCCCAACAAGGCGCTGAAGCAGTCAGAGAAAGCAAAGGCCGAGGCAGTGGCCCAGGCCGAGCAGGCAGTTGCCAATGGCTAAGAAGTACAAGATCAAGAGTCACAGCGGCGCGAAGAAGCGCTTCGGCATCACCGGCACGGGTCTCTACACCCGGCGCAAGAATCGCATCTCGCACAACCGCATGAAGAAGACCAACGACACCCTTCGCGACTTCGACGAGATGCTCGTCGTCGACAAGACCGCGAAAAAGAGGTTGAAGAAGCTTCTTCCCTACCTGTAGGCGTCAGGCGCGCCACACCGAAAGGAGGTCGGGAACTAAGAGTCGCCTCAGGCGACCTCCTGGTTCCTCCGCAAAATGAGCAGAGTTAAGCACGGACCCGCCTCGCGGGCCCGACACAAGAAGGTCATCGCCCTGGCCAAAGGCCACAAGGGTGTACGCCATCGACTATTTCGGCGTGCCAACGAGTCGGTTCTCCACTCGCTGTCATACGCCCACCGCGACCGCCGCGACCGCAAGGGTCAGTTTCGCCGGCTCTGGATCCAACGCATTAACGCCGCAGCGCGCCTTCACGGGCTGAGCTACAGCCGCTTGATCAGCGGCCTGAAAGCCGCAGGCGTCGAGCTCGACCGCAAGGTTCTTGCTGACATCGCCGTACGCGACGAAGCAGCCTTCGGCAAGCTTGCCGAGCAGGCCAAAGCGGCACTGCCCTCCTGACTCCAGGGTCAATGGCCGTCGAGGCTCCGGCGCACCATCGTCATGTATCGACCGCCGCGATCGAGCGTGCGCTCGATCACGAGGCGATGCAGCGCGGTGGTGTCGAGGCAGCCTGGGAGTGGCTGGCGATCACGGAGTGCAAGCTCTGCTGGTCTGAGTTCAACCTGCGCCGCTGGTCTCACGCCTCGGACAGCCCGGAGATCCAGGAGCTGCGCGACTACCTCGGCGCGAACTTCGAAGAAGGTCGCGATGGCACGATGGCTCTGGCCGAGCGCTGGCGCGCCTTGGCTCCAGCCACGCCGGAGGACATCGCCGCCTTCTATCGGCAGGCCGACGACTACCTCTACGATCTCGCGCTCTTTCACGCCTCTGGCGAGCGCCGGAGCTATCCGGCGGACCTCGCCGCGCAGGCCCGAGCCTACGGCTGCCGGTCGGTCCTCGACTTCGGCTGCGGAATCGGCACTGACGGCTTGAGCCTCATAGCGCAGGGCCTCGATGTAACGTTCATGGACTACAGAGGGCCACTTACGCGCTATCTCGAGTGGCGGCTCGAACGTCGGATGCTGGGCGCGCCGGTCCTCTACGTTGGCGACGATGCCATCCCCGAAGCCGACATGATCTACGCCTTGGACGTCTTCGAGCACCTGCCCGAGCCCGAGACCATGGCAGAGGTCCTCGCCCGCAAAGCCCGCAAGGTCCTCGTCTACAACGTCCTCTTTCGAGTCGACTCAGACACCATCTGCCCGATGCACCTCCCGAACCACGACCCGGTCAGGACCGCGCACGCCATTGAGGACCGCCTCAGAGCGCTCGGCCTGACGCTGCGCAGCGACGACCCCCTCTTCACCGTCTGGACCAGGTAGAACACCATGCCTGGCCCGCTCGTCACCACCCAGTGGCTGGAGGAGCGCCTCGATGACCCCTCGGTCCGCGTCCTGGACATCTGCGAGCGAGATGTCTATGTGAGGGGTCACGCGCCCGGCGCATTCTGGGTCGGCTGGGAAGACCACCTCTGCGTCACCGTCAACGGGGTCCAACATATGGCGCCTCTACCCGACCACGCTGCCGCGATCTTCGCCGCCTGGAACATCACACCGGACACGTTCGTCGTCGCCATGGACGACCGTTTCAGCTCCCGCTCGGCCCGCGCCTACTGGCTCCTGCGCTACTACGGTCATCAGCCTGTCGCGATCCTCGACGGCGCACGACAGACATGGCTTGCAGAGAACCGGCCCGTCACCACTGTCGAGCCGCGGCCGGGGAGCGGCCGCTATCCAGTGAAGCCGCCGGATTCCACTATCAACGCGGCCTGGAGCGAAGTGCTTCGGGCCTCGAGCGAGGGATCAGCCTCGCTCCTGGACGTGCGTAGAGCCTCGGAGTTCACAGGCGAGGAAGTCAGGTCGAAACATGGCGGCCATATTCCGAGTGCCCGGCACCTGCCTTGTGAAGCAGCTATGCGCGACGACTGGTCCTTCAAGACAGCCGCCGAGTTGGATGAGATCTACGGCAATGTCGGGGGTACAGCGGAAGAGCCCGTGATCGCCTACTGCCAGGGCGGGGTCCGAGCGGCTCACACCTGGTTCGTGCTTAATCAGCTGCTCGGCCGAGAGAATGTCAAGAACTATGACGGCTCATGGGCCGAGTGGGGCAACCGTGACGACCTGCCAATCGAGCGGGGCGGCGATGTTTACTCGGGACAGCTGCCGCCGGTGGAGTAAGTCTCTACTCGATCCCCAGCTCGTCTTTGGCTTCGTCCGACATCATCGTGTACGGATCCCATGGCGGAGTGAAAGTAATGTCCACCTTGACGTCTTTGACGCCCGGTAGCAGCTTCACGTTCTGCTGAACCTGCTCCGTGAGCATCGGGCCGACCGGACACCCCGGACTCGTCAGCGTCATTGTGACTCCCACCGCTCCGTCCTCGACATCCACGTCATAGATCAGGCCAAGGTCCAGGATGTTGACGTGCAGCTCTGGGTCATAAACGGTGCGCAGCACCTCTTTGATCTCATCTTCTGTGACTGCCATAACGGCTGGAAAAGCCTCCTCGTGACCAATCGCGGGTCACATCCCAATTATAGGGATCACGCTGTCGTCCTCTCTTGCGATGGGTAGCCTCTCGGCTATGATCGAATGGTCCACTCCCCTTGTTCCGCCCGCCCTTTGGCTGCGTCAGACGTAGCCGGCCAAGGACCTGACCCTGTACGCAAGCCTCGCCCTTTCAACCAAGTCGATCGCCGACTATCAGCTTGTCCAGGGCGCGGACATTCCGCGCCTCCGCCAGCTCGCTGAGCCTCTTCACGGTTCCCGTGTCCTCAACCTGAGCGTGACCACGTTCGGCACTTCCGTCGCCGATCTGCTTGGGTCAAGCACGCCGCTGCTGCAGGATCTTGGCCTCGACGCCCACTGGCAGGCAGTCCGCTCATACGAGGACCCCGCCCTCGAGGGCACGATCTACAACGCCATAGCCGGCACGCCTGTCTGGAGCGTCGAGTTTGCCGAACACTGGCGCCGCTACAACGAAATGAATGCCGAGCTCTACGAGGACGACTGGGACTTCGTCGTCGTCCATGACCCGCAGCCGGCCGGCATACCAATGGTCCTCCGGGAGGGAAAGGGACTTGGCCGCGCGAAGTGGGTCTGGCACTGTCACCTCGACCTGACCAGCGCTAACGAAGCCTTGCGCCTGCTCCTGCGCTCGCAGGCCGAGTACTACGACGCCGTTGTTTTCGATCTGCCGCAGTACACAATCCCCGAGATCGAAAGCGATCGCTTGCAGATCATCCGACCGGCGATTGACCCAATGGATCCGCACAACGCTGAAATCTCCGACGACACGATTCGCGAGGTCCTTACACGGCTCGGGGTCGACCCGGATAGGCCGCTGGTCGTCCAGGTCGCTCCGCTCGATCGCTGGCACGACGCGGTCGGTCTGATCAACACCGTCCGCGCCACACGCCGGGCCGTTCCTGACCTCCAGCTGGTGCTCGTCGCCAACATCACACGGGATGACCCTGAAACCCGCAGCTACTACCAGGAAATCATCCAGTGCGTCGAATTGGATGAGCCAGTGCACATCATCAGCACCCTCGAAGAAATCGGATACGTCGGCATCAACGTTTTCCAGCGCGCGGCCAGGGCCGTCGCCTTGCGCAACGTCCGCAAGGGACTCTCTATGCGGCTCCTCGACGCTATGTGGAAGGCTCGCCCCGTTATCACACGACCAGGCGGGCCACTTGGTGAACTAGTCAAAGACGGCGAAACCGGCTGGCTCGCCGCCAGCGACGAGTCATGGAGCCTCGCGCTTCAGCAGGCGGTCACCCAACCTGCCGAGGCGGCCCGCCGAAGCGAGAATGGGCACAACCTCGTCAGGGACAACTATCTCATTACCCGCTACGTCGCCGACTATCTCTCGCTCTTTGGTGGATTGAGGTAGCCTGGGCCGTCGATGTTCGGAACCGTTCCCGTCGTTTCCCGGTCGTTAGCTGAGTACGAGGAGATCATCGGCGCAGAGCGCTACGCCGAGATCTGCCGCATTGCTGAGCCGCTGAGAGACGCGCGAGTGCTCCATCTCAACGCCACAGCTCTCGGTGGCGGCGTGGCGGAGATCCTGGCTTCGCTGGTTCCGCTCATGAACGACCTCGGCTTGCACACCGAGTGGCAGGTTATCCGCGGTGCCGAGGAGTTCTTCAACGTCACCAAGGCCATGCACAACACGCTGCAGGGCATGTTCCTGCCGTGGACGCCGGAAATGCGCGAGGTCTACAACCGCTACACCGGGCTCAACGCCGACTTCTTCGACGAAGAGTATGACTTCGTCGTCATCCACGACCCTCAGCCGGCCGGCATTCTCGGTGAGCTCACGCAGCGCGGCCGCGAAAAGCACGGCAAGTGGATCTGGCGCTGCCACATCGATCTCACCGATGCCCAGCCCGATGTTTGGGACTTCCTGCGACCGCTTGTCGAGGATCACGACGCGGCGATCTTCACGCTCGAGGACTTCGTCAAGAAGGATCTCGGCGGCCCGGTCGTCTTCGTCATCCCGCCGGCGATCGACCCGCTAAGCCTCAAGAACTCGCCGCGTGACGAGGCTACCGTCGAGGAGGTTCTGCGCCGCTTTGGCCTTGACCCCGCCCGGCCGCTGCTCCTCCAGGTCTCCCGCTTCGATCCCTGGAAGGATCCGCTCGGCGTGATCGATGCCTATCGGATCGTCAAACAGGAGGTACCTGAGCTTCAGCTCCTCATGGTTGGCTCCATGGCCCACGACGACCCCGAGGGCTGGTCCTACTACGAACGCACAGTGCGCCGCGCCGGTGAGGACTACGACGTCCACATCCTTCACAATCTGAACGGCGTCGGCAATCTCGAAGTCGGGGTCTTCCAAAGCGCAGCGACCGTCATCGTGCAGAAGTCGATCAAAGAGGGCTTCGGTCTCACAGTCTCCGAGGCTCTCTGGAAAGCCAAGCCAGTGGTCGCCGGCCGCGCGGGCGGTATTCCACTTCAGGTCTTGCCGGAGGAGACCGGATACCTCGTCGACAACGTCGAACAGTGCGCGCAGCAGATTCTGCGCTTGATTCAGAACCCGGCTGAGGCTCGCCGCCTCGGCGAGGCGGGCCGCGAACACGTCCGCCGCAACTTTCTGAACACACGTTACCTGGCCGATTACCTGCGGATCTTCAACGGCCTCGCGACGCAATCGGCCGACTCGCTTCGCGGCGTGGCCAAGTGATCGGCTCGTTCACGTTCGTACTCCACTCGCACTTGCCCTATGCGAGGCAGGCGGGCCGCTGGCCCCACGGCGAGGAATGGGTTCACGAAGCCCTGACCGAAACGTACATCCCGCTGCTCAACGGTCTTTACGACCTCCGCCAGGAAGGCGTGCCCTTCAAGCTGACGATCGGACTTACGCCAGTTCTGCTCGAGCAGCTAGCCGACGAGCTGATCAAAGACAACTTCGAGAGCTTCATTGGCGAAAAGGTCGAACGCGCCGCGGCCGATTGCCGTCGCTTCGAGGCGATGTCCGGCTCGCGTCTATCCGTCGCCCAGTTCTGGCTGGAGTTCTACGAGGGTGTCCGCGACTCGTTCGTCAATCGCTACAACCGCGACGTTGTCGGCGCCTTCGCCGACCTCGCCCGAACGAGAAATCTCGACATCCTGACGTCTGCCGCTACCCACGGTTACCTCCCGCTACTTTCGCGAGACTCATCGATCCGCGGGCAGCTGCGAACCGGAACGCGCGCGTCGCAGCGGCACCTGGGATTCCAACCTGCCTCCATCTGGCTGCCGGAGTGCGCTTACCGTCCGGCGATCACGACGAACGGCCGGACACGACCGCCGCTCGAAGCCTTCCTATCGGAAGCCGATATCGAGTGCTTCTTCGTCGAGACACATCTTGTCGAAGGCGGCAAACCGGCGGGCAAAGCCGCCGGCGACGCAGTGGGACCCTACGGAGAGATCCGCAAGCGCTACGCTCTCCAGGGCGCGCCCGCTCGCGAGTCGTCAGCCACCACTTTGCAGCCATATCTTGTCGGCGATTCCGACGTCGCAGTGTTGGCCCGCAACAGCCGGACCGGACTGCAGGTCTGGTCGGGCGACCATGGTTACCCGGGGGATTACTGGTACCGCGAGTTTCACAAGAAAGACGGGGTCTCCGGCCTTCACTATTGGCGGATTTCCGGGGCCTCGGTAGAGCTCGCTGACAAGGAGGATTACCGGCCAGACAAGGCTTTCGCCAGGACCGACGACCACGCCGAGCACTTCGTTTCACTCGTCGAGGAAGTTTTCAGCGAGTACCAGCAAAACAGCGGCCGCCAGGGTATCGTCGTGGCCGCCTATGATACCGAGCTCTTCGGTCACTGGTGGTTCGAGGGCGTGGCCTGGCTGACGAAGGTGCTGCGACGTCTCGCTGCTGACCCTGAGATCGACCTGACGACCGCCTCTGACCACATCACAGATAACCCACCCCCGGAAGCAATCGCGCTGCCAGAGGGTTCATGGGGCCAGGGTGGCAACAATTTCACGTGGTACAACGCCGACACGCAGTGGATGTGGCCGATCATTTACGAAGCCGAGTCGACGATGGAGGAACTGGCACGGATCGCCTCGCCCGACAACGTCGATGCCGCGAACCAGGCAGCGAGGGAGCTACTTCTGTTGCAGGCCTCGGACTGGCCCTTCCTCGTGACGACGGGACAAGCGAGGGAATATGCAGTCCAGCGCTTTCTCTCTCATGTCGACCGTTTCAACGAGCTCGCCGGTTGCATTCGCTATGGAGTCATCTCGTCGGATAGGGCCGCCGAGCTGTTCGAGCTGGATAAGGTCTTCCCGGACATCGACTACCGCGACTTCGCGGCGCACGCCACTTCGTGAGCCTGCGGATCCTCTTCGTGGCCGCCGAAGCGACTCCATTCTCGAAGGTGGGTGGTCTGGCCGACGTTGCGGGATCGCTACCAGCAGCGCTCGCCAAGCGCGGCCATGAGGTCCGGCTCGTAACACCAAGACATACGGCCCAGCAGGAGCGACCCCAACCCGAGCGAGAGTTAACTACTGAGTTTCGAGGTACGACCACGGCGTTCAGCGTCGAAGAAGTAAGCCTTGGCCACGGTGCCAGCGCCTCGATCGTTGCCGACGGAACGTACTTCCCACGCGAGACTGTTTACGGCTTTCCTGACGACCTCGACCGTTACCTGTTCTTCTCCCAGGCGGCGCTCGAGCTGCCACGGCTCATCGGCTGGCAGCCGGACGTCATCCACCTCAACGATTGGCACACCGGACCAATGGCGTACGCCCTGCGCAACTACAGGTGGTCAGATGACTTCTACCGCAAGGCGATTTCGGTCTTCACCATCCACAACCTTCGCTATCGAGGTCCGGATGAGTTCGTAGACCTGATCGGGCCGGCAATCTTCTACGCCGACATCGTGACGACGGTCAGCCCAACCTACGCCCGCGAGATCGTCACACCGGAGCTGGGCGAGGGGCTCCACGAGCTTCTGCGACTGCGCCAGGACGACCTCTACGGCGTAGTGAACGGGATCGATTACGGCGAGTTCGATCCGGCTAGCGATCCCAGGATCGAGGCGAACTTCGACAGCGAAACACTGGACACCCGCCAGCGCAATAGGGCTGCCCTTCGCTCGCAGCTCGGACTGGATGATTTGCAGGTCCCGCTGGTCGGCATGGTCACGCGGCTATCCGAGCAGAAAGGCATTGACATCGCCCTGGAGGCACTCGGCCCGCTGGTGGCCGAAGGAGGCGTTCAGGTCGCCATACTCGGCACGGGCGATCGCTCTTACGAGGAGGCAGCCAGCGCTCTGTCCGCAAAGCAGTCGGGCCGCTTCTCGGCGACCATTGGCTTCGACGCCGATCTCGCCCAGCAGATATACGCAGGGTCCGACCTCTTCCTGATGCCTAGCCGCTTCGAGCCCTGCGGTCTCGGTCAGATGATCGCCATGCGCTACGGGTCGATACCCGTCGTGCGGCGTACGGGCGGCCTCGCCGACACAGTCCCCGACGTCAGCCAGGAAAATGGCCTCGGCTTCGTCTTTGACGACTACGACGCAGCCGCGGTCACCTCCACCCTGCAACGGGCGCTGGATCTGTTCGAGGACAGGGTGACGTGGCGAGGTTTGCAGAAGCGGGCGATGCTCGCTGACTTTTCGTGGGACGCGTCCGCAGCCGAGTACGACCGCCTCTTCGAGAAGACGCTGCAGTCGCGAAGCCGCGACTGACGATGGCCTCGCTGAACCTCGGCTTGGTCATTCATAACCATCAGCCTGTCGGCCAGCACTCCTGGGTGCTCGAAGCAATCTACAAAGAGTCGTATCTTCCTCTGCTTGAAGCACTTGAGCGTAATTCTCACGTACGCCTGTCGCTGCATTACACAGGCTGCCTGCTCGATTGGATCGTGCCCAACCGGCCCGAGTTCATCGAGCGGCTGCGGGCACTGGTAACCCGGGGTCAGGTAGAGCTGCTGACGGGCGGATATTACGAGCCGATCCTCGTTGCGATTCCCGAGTCCGATGCGCTCGCTCAGATCAATCGCCTCACCTCGTTCCTGGCATCCACGTTCGATGTGTCCCCACAAGGTATGTGGCTCGCCGAGCGAGTTTGGGAGCCTCACCTGCCAGGCATTCTCGCCCGTGCCGGGGTCGATTGGACCGTCCTTGACGACACCCACTTCAGGTTGTCAGGAGTTCCGCAGTCCGACCTGCGCGGGTACTACGTGACCGAGGATCGCGGCGATTCTGTCAAGCTCGTCGCCACCAGCAAGCGGCTGCGCGAGCTCATCCCGTGGGCAGATGTCGAGACCGTCGTCGAGTTTCTGAGGTCGCAGGCCGCTGACGCTGACGATGACGCGCTCCTCGTCATGGGTGACGACGGCGAGAAGTTCGGCAGCTGGCCGGGCACCTTCGACCACGTCTGGAAGGAGGGCTGGATGCAGCGCTTCTTCGACGCGCTGGAGGCCAACAGCGACTGGCTCACCACAGTGCCAACAGGCGAGTACATCGCCGGTCATCCATCTCGTGGACGGGTCTACATACCCGCCGCCTCTTACGAGGAGATGATGGAGTGGGCGTTGCCCGCCGAGGCATCATTCCAGCTGGGTCAACTGCGCAAGCGCCTCACTCAGGAGGCCGACGAGCCCATCAGCCCCTTCCTCGGAGGAGGGCTCTGGCGGAACTTCCTTGCCAAGTACTCGGAAGTCAACGTGCTCCACAAGAAAGTGCTGCGCGTTCACGACAAGCTGGCAACTCTCGAGAGTGCCTATCTGCGGGGTCAGCGCCTGACCGGGACGTCGCCGGCGCCGTCGGTGCCGCCATCAACGCCGTCGTCGTCCAGCGCCTGGACCGAAATGCCGCGCCTCGAGCTGAAGCAAAGCCTTACTCGCGGAGAGACTTCGCCGTTGTCAGCAGCATGGGAGCACCTATGGGCGGCGGAGTGCAACTGCCCCTACTGGCATGGAGTCTTCGGGGGTATTTACCTGCGCGACATCCGCCACGCACTCTTCAAGCACGCAATCGAAGCCGAAGCCATCGCAGACTCGCTGACGCACAAGGGCGAGTGGCTTGAGGTGACCACGACCGACCACGACCGCGACGGCTCCAACGAAGTTCTCGCCGAGTCCGAGTCGGCCAACCTCTACCTGGCTCCTCACAGGGGCGGCGCGCTCTTCGAGTGGGACCTCAAACACCCGCCCATGAACCTGGCGACCGCTCTGCGCCGCCGGCCCGAGGCCTACCACCAGGCCGTGCGTGAAGCGCGGGGCGCGGGACCGGAGAAGGCCGGAGTCGAGTCCATCCACAATGCGGTCAAGCTTCTCGATGAAAATCTTGAGGAGGCACTGGTCTATGACTGGCACGAGCGCTGGTGCCTGATCGAGCACTTCCTCGATCGGGACGTGTCACTCGATGAGTTTGCCGCCGGTCACTACAAGGACAGAGGCGACTTTGCTCTGAAGGAGTTCGCGTGCGAGCCAAACGGCGAGCGAACGATCGTCCTCGAGCGCGAAGGATCGGTCACTGCGCAGGCTGGTCGGACGCGCTTGATGCTTCGTAAAGTCCTTGAGTCGTCTGCCGACGGCAGGCTCGCTATCACTTACGTCTTGACGCACGTTGATGGACCGGCCATCGCCTGCAACTTCGGCTCCGAGTGGAACCTGTCACCGCTGCTTTACGGGGCGGACTACGCGCCCGTGGTCGTACTAAACGGGGCGAAGGCGGACTGGTCCTCGACGGAGCCGATTGAGTTCAGGGACGTCGGTAAGCTCTCCGCATCCTCCGCGACTCTGGGGCTGACGCTGGGCATGGAAAGCAACCCGGCTGCCACACTGTGGTCGGTGCCCATCGAAGCGGCGTCGGCGTCCGAGAAGGGCTTTGAGCGGACCTACCAGGGCCAATGCCTCTATCTGCAGTGGCCACTGGCCCTCGCGACCGGCGCAACAGCGCGGTTCGGCCTCGACTGGCGCCCCAGCAGGCTTAACCCGTAGTTAGGGCTCCGGCGTAATGATCTCACAATCGGGCGGGAGTCCCAGCTCTGCGCACGGATCAGAAGGTTCCGTGGGTTCGGCTGTCGGCTCCTCGGTCGGCTCCTCCGTCGGAGCTTCAGTAGGGGCCTCAGTCGGCGCTTCGGTTGGCGCTTCAGTCGGTTCTTCTGTCGCCGTCTCGCTGGCGGTAGGGTTGGCCTCGACGTCGTCATCGTCGCCGCCCTCGCTCTCGAAAAGACCCAGGGCTGCGCCTGTGATCCCAAAAGCGAGCGCGAAGAGTGCGACCGCCACGATCACGCCGCCAAGAATCGTCCAGAAGCCGCTGCCTCGACGGCGCGGCGGCTGGCTCATTGGCGCGGGCCGCGTACGCATGGCGGGCGCGCCGGGGGGCGGCGGAACGAACGCGCCCACCGGCACACGCTGGCCACTCATGTGCGCGCGAAGCATGTCGCCGAGCTCGCCGGCGGTCTGCGGCCTCATCGCAGCGTCGCGTGACAACGCCCGCATGATGATGGCTTCCAGCTGCGGCGAGACGTCCTGGTTGAAGCGCCGCAGCGGGATTGGATCCTTGACCAGGCGCTGCGCCGTTACCGCCGGAATGGAATCGCCCTCAAAGGGCAGGCGTCCGGCCAGCATCTCGTAAAGTACGAGCGCCAGCGAATAGACATCGCTGCGGGCGTCAGGGCGTGCCCCCTCGACGTTCTCGGGCGCCATGTAGGCCGCGGTCCCCAGCACGGTCGTGGCCATCGCCCAGGTCTGGGTGGCCGCGCGGGCGATCCCAAAATCCACGATCTTCGCCCGACCGCGCCGGTCGACAAGGATGTTGCCCGGCTTGACGTCGCAGTGGATAACGCCGTTCTGGTGCCCGTACTCGAGCGCGTCGGCGACCTGGACGGCAACGTCGACGGCGTCCTGTTCGTCGAGGATCGCGACCTCGTCGAGGTAGTCCTTGAGGCTGCGCCCGTCGACGAACTCCATGACGATGTAGCGGCGGGCGCCCTCTTCCTCGGTGTCGTACACCGTGACGACGTTCGGATGGTTCAGCCGCGCGGCAGATTGTGCCTCTTCTGTGAACCTGCGGGCGTACGTTTCGTCGTTGCGAAGCCAGTCGGCCATCACCTTGACGGCGACTGGACGCCTGAGAAGCGTATCCTCGGCCCGGTAGACGATGGCCATGCCGCCGACTCCGAGGATGTCCTGGATTTGGTAGCGGCCGCCGAGGATCGTGCCCTCGGGAATCCTATCGGTGGTTGGTCTGCCGCTGGGCGGCAAAGGTGGAGTCGTCATGAAGCAGAGAGAAAGCCGAGGTATGACCCCCGGCACACCGGCGATTATAGGTTAGGCCTCTTACGGTAACGGCCAGCCCAGGGAGCCGGATTCACGCGCTGCTAGACTCGATTTGACCTGATGGGGGCAATCACAGCCCGCCCGACCGAGCTCTTTCTGATCCTGTGTTCCATAGGAATGCTGGTGCTCGGTGTTTACTCGCTCGAGCTGTCCGATCGCGAGCTGCCCACAGACTACTGGGCAATCCCCGTCATCTTCGGCTCGCTCTTTCTAATCATTCACTTCTATCTGAACGCGGTTCAGCCGGAGAGCGAGGAGCTTATCCTGCCGCTCGTCTCCATGCTCGTGGCATTCGGACTGGCGCTGATTTTGCGGGTCGAGCCGGATCTGGCCTGGGACCAGGTAACGTGGCTGCTGCTGGGCGGCGTCCTCTTCATGGCGACGATGGTCACCCTGCGCGACTACACGGTCCTTCAGCGCTACAAGTACCTGGCGGCGGGCACGGCCATCTTCTTGCTGGGCGTGACCGCATTCACTCCGCTCGGCCAAACCATCAACGGCGCTCGTCTCTGGTTGCGCTTCGGCCCGATCCAATTCCAGGTGACCGAGCTGATGAAGGTCCTGCTGATCGTCTTCCTGGCGGGCTACCTCGCTGAACGCGGGCAGGTCCTCGAGCGCGCTGCGTTCGATTGGCGCAGTGTCCGCCTGCCGTCGCTGCCCTACGTGATCCCGCTTGCGCTGATCGGCGGCATGGTTTTCCTGATGCTGCTGCTGGCCAAGGACCTGGGCGCGGTGCTGATCCTCACCAGCCTGGCCGTGGCGTTGCTGTACATCCGTACGGGCCGGGTCGGCTTCATTGCCGGCGCAGCGGTGCTCTTGGCCCTGAACATCGTCTTTGTCTATTACGTGCCCATCGGCCAGTTCGACTACGCGCGCGACCGCATCGATAGCTGGCTGCACCCTCTGCGCGACGTCAGCGGCGAGGGCTACCAGATCAAGCAGGCTCTACTTGCCTTTGCCAACGGCGGCATGACAGGGACTGGACTGGGCCAGGGCTATCCGGACTACATTCCCGTGGTGGAGACCGACTTCATCTTCGCCGCGATAGGCGAGGAGATGGGCCTCCTGGGGGCCGCGGCGCTGGTCATCATCTACATCGTGTTGGCGTTCAGAGGGCTGAAGCTCTCCGCCGAGCAGGAATCACCGTTCCTGCAACTGCTGGGCGTCGGCGCCACGACGATCCTCGGCGTGCAGGCTGCGGTCATCATGGCGGGCAACCTTGCTCTCTTCCCGGTAACGGGCGTGACGCTGCCCTTCGTCAGCTATGGCGGCTCATCGATCGTGGTCAATTTCATCTTGATCGCGATGCTGATCAGACTGTCCGTTGGCACGTCGCTGGCTCCCGGCGGACGCCGCGACGGCTAGCGACGCGAGGACTTGGCCGCAGCGAATTGAAGGCGCACGCCACCGACCTGGATGAGATCGCCCGGCTCCAGTTGATCCTGGCCGTTGACAAGTTCGTTGTTGAGCAGCGTACCGTTCGTCGAGCCGAGGTCCCGGATCCACCAGCGGCCATCGTGGAACTCGACCACCGCGTGGCGGCTGGAAACCGTCTCCTCGTTGAGGACGACGTGGTTGCTGTCGACCCTGCCGATAGTGGTCGACGGCTCGAGCTCAAAGGGATCGCCACTTTGCAGCCCGGTCTTACCGGGCTGCACGACGTAGAGAAGGGCGACGTCGCGGTCGCTGCGGCCGGAACGGATGGGCCGCGCGCGCGTCAGCTCGCGCCACTGCGTGCGCAAGACGGTGGCCAGGAAGAGGAAGACTACCGCGAGAACCGCGAAGCGGACGACAAGGATGGTGGTGTCTTCGGCCATTCAGCGCGTAGCCAGCTTGAACTCGAGTCCGCCGAGGCTGATCCGGTCGCCCTGGCGCACGGCCGTTTGGCCGTCGATGGGCTGCCCATTGACGAAGGTACCGTTAGTGCTTCCCAGGTCGCGGATCCAGAACGACCCACGGCTATCGAACGAGATCTCGGCATGCTGCCGCGAGAGCCGCAGATCTTCAACCTGTGCGTCGGCATCTGGCGAGCGGCCGATCCTGAACGGCGACTGCGACAGCTGGAAACTCCGGCCTTTGTTCGGGCCCGGACCTGCGACAGTGAGACGTGCGGCAACATAGGCCAGTCGCTGGATCTCCTCGAGTGAGACGGCGGCAGTCTGGCCGGCGACATTCTCGATCTTGCGATCGCGCAGGAGCTCGCTGAACCGGCTATAGGCTTTAACCTCACCGGCCTTCACGCGCGAAGAGGGGCGCATCTTGACGGCCGTGTCGACCGCGAAACGCCAGCGCCGTTCGGCTGCCACCTCGCGTAGGTAGGCGACCAGTTCGGTTTCGAGACCCTCCTTAGCGCGCTCAAAGTGGCTGAGATTTTCGGGATGCAGGTGAACTTCGTAGCGATCGGGCGCTGTACGCTCGCCGTCGAGAACCAGGATGTTCTGCTCCATTTCGGTAGCGAGAGCCTGCGCGATATCGACGGGGTGGATGCGATTTGCCGAGAGCAACCAGACCGGACGTTCGACAACGTCCTTGAGCAGTCCCTCAATTCGCGAAAGAGCACTCATTCAGTCTGAATTATATTCAGCCGATTCCGAGCGCCTGAAAGACCTCGAAGGCTGCCGGGCGCGCGGCGTCCGACCCGAATCCGGCGTTCTCGACGATGACCGCGATAGCGTAGCGAGGGTTATCGCAGGGCGCGAACCCGATCCACCACGAATGGTCGTCGCCCGTCGGCGTTTCCGCCGTACCGGTCTTGCCACAGATTCCGGAGCCGGGCGTGGCGGCATCCATCATTTCACCCATCGTGCTGGCTGTCTGGGAAGAAAACACACGTCCAGCGTCGTCGGGCCGGAAACGCTCCAGCACCTCGCCGTCCTGCTCGCGGATCTCCGAAATCAGGTAGGGAGTCGGCCGGATGCCATCGTTGCCGATGGTGGCCGCAAGGACGGCCATCTGCAACGGGGTGACGAGCAGCTCACCCTGGCCAAAGCCAGTGTTGGCAAGCAGGACATCAGTCTCGTCCGTGCCGGAGTTGTGAAGTCGGCTGCTGCTGGCGTCGATCTCCAGGCCAAGGTCGGTCCCGAAGCCCATCTCGTTGGCATAGGAAGTGAAGTTCTGCCAGCCAATCCGCTCGACCGCTACCTGAGCGAAGACGGCGTTGACGGAGTTCTCGAACGCCTCCAAAAACGGGAACGTACCTTCGCCGCGTACACACTCAATGGGGAAGCCATCGACGACATACGCGTCGTTGCATTCCACATCCGTCTCCGGTGTGATCGAGCCGGTGTCTATTGCCGTCGCAGCCGTAAGGACCTTGATCGTCGAACCCGGCGGATAGAGACCCTGGGTCGCCCGGTTGAGCAGCGGCTGGTTCGGGTTCTCGGTCAGCTGGGGGAAGCTCTGGTCGAGGGTGTTGGCGTCG
>DASTBR010000239.1:0-11309 GCA_035711945.1 Dehalococcoidia bacterium | reverse complement strand
AGTTGGTGATGAACACGTTGACCACAGTTCTAACCTGGCTGATGGTTGCTCTCCTGCAGGCATCACAAAACAGGGCCACGGCCGGCCTTCACGCCAAGCTCGACGAGATCGTTAGAGTGCTTCCAGAGGCGCGGAACAAGCTGGTCGGCGCGGGCGAGGAAACCGAGCGTTAGACGCGTTATACGGCCTAAGTCGCGTCTTTGCCGAAAGGCGGCCATAGGGCTCAACCACAGCGGCTTTCGAAGTGCCGCGCGCCTTAGGCGCGCAACTACAACGAGCGACTATAGGGAGAGAATGTGGGCGTTGCGCGGGTCTGATTGACCTTCGAGGAACTCCAGGTAGCGTGTGCGAAGCGCTTGGGGCCCACACTCCTCGACGACTCTCATCCAGCCCTTGAGGGTGCCGCGGAAGTCTTTCCAAGCTGTCGCGAAGTGCTGGTGCAGGCCGCCCTCGCCCCAGTCCGCGGCTCTCCTGGTCATGTGGTTGGGCGCGAAGAAGAACTCCGGTCGAGGGCCCGGCAGTGCGACCTGGGTCTTCTCCTCTTCCCAGTGCGTATCGCCGACGACGGCGGAATGCTTCAGCGAGTCGGCGAAGTGGTTGTGCACCGCAGCGCGGACCGTCGAGCTGCCCGCCATGTCGACGTATGCAGCCTCGACGTGAGGAAGGGACGCAACCTCCTCGTAGGCGACGACGCGGTCGTAGTACTCGGTGCTTTCGCAGAAGGTCACGTTCTTATCGGATGTCAGCCCGACGATCTGCGGTCCGTTCGCCTGCCTCGATAGCAGGAAGGCGAGGCTGAGCGCGGTCTTGCTCGAGGCGCTCGATAGAACGACTGACTTCGCGCCGAAGTTGTTGTTGATCGCGAGGAAGTCGCCCAGAAGAAACGAGGTCATAAAGAGCGGGCGGATGATCATCTGTTCGTTCTCGTGGTCAGCGTCGTAAGCAGCGTCGTCGGTTGTGCGCAGGTACTGGTTGTAGGCTCCGGCGAGACCCTGGCGGTGCTCGCTGACCTCTGTGAACCCGGAGCCCGTTGGATCAACGCGGAACGAGGCGTAGGTGGATGTAGGGTAGTAGCCGTAGAAGCGCTCGCCGGCCTGGATCCGGGCGGAGCGTGATTCGATCACCTCGCCGAAGCCCCAGACCGGCAGGTGAGACCAACCGTTGGGTTCCGGAAAGAACTCCCAGTAGCGCATGGCCTCGCCGTACACGGCGTAGGTAACGTTGTTCGCAGTCAGTCCGAACTTCTCGACGCGAAGGGTCACCTCGCCATCCACCGCGTGTCCAGGCGCCTCGACCTTGACCGATTTGGTCTCGCGGAGGTTGCCTCGGTTGATGATGAAGCTAGTGCCGAGATCTGATGCAGTCACGTTCTACCTGACCTTTAGCCGACCGTCCGCGAAGACCACCCAAACGGTCATTCCCTCTGCCTGTCGGGGACATGCCCGGCAAGCAGTGAATTCACTGTACCGATGACCTGCCACTCCTTTCGTTGGTCGGCGTCGGGGTATCCAGGCCAGGAAAGTATGCGCACCGTTTCGTCCTCGTCGACTACAGCGAGCAGCAGGTTCCGCTCGGCTACCCACTCGGCGCTCAACTCGCTGCCCGACTGCTCGGCAAGCCTTTCCCAGTCCGGGGCTTCTGACCACGAGTCTTCCGGAGAGCGGCGGTTGTGGATTAGAGCCCCGCGACTAAGCGCAAAAACGCTTATGCCGGTCGAGGGCGAAGATACCACGGCAGGCGAGCCAACCACGCCTTCAGCGAAGGGCTGCCAGTCGGCCTCTGCTGACCGTCCGCCAACTGCACGACGGAACATGGAGCCATCTGGGTCCACGGCGAAGAGCTCGACGGAGCTCTGGGCTGTTGCCACTGCGGCAAGCCTGACGAAGGAACCACCGAGTGCCTGCCAGTCTTCGAATCGGCCGTCGGCACCCACCTTTCGATAAAGGACCGCGCCCTCCTCCGAAAGCCCGACCAGCGCGAGGGTGCCCTCACCGATTGCGAGTACTGTGAGCGGTTCCTGGATCTTCCCGCCGAGGTTGGTCCAGCGGCCTTCCCTGGAGCGACCGTCGCGGCCGCGCGCTGGCGCTGCATGATAGAGAGCGCCGTCGGGGTCCAGCAGGAACCGATGGGATGCGCTCTCGTCTTCGCCTTCCTCTTGCCCTGCCACCAGCCCGCTCGGGCCCGCGGCGTTCCTTGCCGTGCCCTCGCGGGAAATCACGAACGGACGGTAAAGCCCAGCAAGTCCGCTCGTACTTAACCACTCGCCCGATTTGGCTTCAACCTTGATTCGCCCGGAGACGCTGAAGGCGATCGCCCAGTCAGGAGTGGACATCTCAAAGGGCGTCTCCGATGTTCCGTTGAGCAACTCGCTTATGTCGAAGTGATCGGTCAGGTCAGCCAGCACCCAGTATTCGGATTCTTTAATCCATGCGCCGGGCTGCTTGAACTCCGGCTTCATTCCGGGGTGGCGGACGCTTACGCTCGGGTCGAAGGGGTTGTAGTAACTGTCGTCCTCTTTGGCAACGACCTGCGCCCAGATCATCCGCGGAGCCTGGGTGATTGTGATCGACCGGTTTACGTCCTCGGTGTGGCCGTCGGTGATGCTGGTTTCGCCGTAGGTTTCGACGCTGCCCAGAGGGGAGCCGTTGTCGGCATCACCGGTCCCGAACGTGAAGCTGAACTCCCCAGCTGCTGCGGGATCGCCGTCATTGCGGACATGAATCTTGTCGAAGAACACGGTCGCCGTTCGGCTCCCGGTGCGGAACGTGCCCGTGGCCTCGGCATTGCTCAGGTCCCAGCTGCCGGGCATAGGCCTGGCAACGATGCGATAGCGGTGCTCGGTGTCCTGGGCGAAGGGCGTCTTCCAGCCGTCGATCGTGATTGTGTGAATCTGCTGCTTCTCAGGTCGCCCCCAGCCGCTGCCAAAAAGGCCTGCGATCTCACCAGTGTCGTTGTTGATGATTTCGACGAAGGGGCCGGTAGGTTGCCGGGTCCTGAACGAAATCGCGACTGAGTCGACACCAGGCCGCACCGTGAGTCCGAAGATGGCCTGTCCGCGGATGGCCTGCAACGAGAGGCTTTGATCGACTGCGAGTGGGAGGATCGGCGATTCGGCGGTCGTTACAACGACTGAAGCCAACAGAGTATTGGCGGCGTTCACCTGCCGCAGTCGAAACTCGAGGGCCTGTCCAAGCTCGATGCTTGTGGCCTTTCTGCCCCGCAGATTGCCCGTCTGGGGATCTCCGTCGAACAGGACTTCCTGTCCGTTGATGAACTGGTAAACCCGTCCGAGAACGCCGTCAGCGTCCCAGATAATCGGCACGGTATCCGTGTTCATCGCAGCGCCGAGAAGGCGCGGCCAAGGAAAAACGACAGGATTGGGGTTAGCTCGAATGGTTGCGACCATGCTTACACCTCCATCACCAGGCCAGCGGCAACCACCGAAAGCCGGAGGAGACACGCTTCGGCTGGCTTCGACCCTGGGCCTTTAGGTCTGGTGCTGAATGTTAATGGGTGGGCGGCGCATCGTGCACTCTTAGCGAATCGTCCAGTAAACCACTGCTAACCGGCGGTCGCGCCGCTCTGTCGCATCTCTGGCAGCCCCCACATCAGGCGGGCGTTATGCCGCAGCGGCACGCAACCATCCACTACCCAGGGTCGAACGGCTTCGCTCAGTCTCGAATCGAAGGCTTTGGCGTTACGAACCGTCATGCGATCTCGTGAGAAACCGTTGCGCGAGTGGAAGGACTCGATGAAGCTCTCCACCGGCTGCTCGATGACTTCCGGAAGCGTGCTACAGGCGCCGTCCAGCGTGAAGAGCCGGCGTTTGGTCAGCTCTTCGAGAAAGTCGTAGGGCTTGAAGTCCCGGTTCGTGCTATAGCGATTGATTAGGCTCTGCACCAACTCGTCCCAGGGTGCGGCCAGCGTTCCCCGGCCAATGATGGCCAAGATCGCGCCCGGCCCGAGCATCGTTCGCAAGCGCGGAAACACCACTTCCCAATCCATCCAGTGCAAAGACTCTCCCGCGACTATCAGGCCATAGGGCGGACTCAGCGGTGTGTCCTCGGCTGCACCCTCGATCCAGTACAGGGCGGGATGATCACCTCCTGGAAGAGCCTTCCCTTTCTCGATCATTGGGGCCGAGAAGTCCAAAGCGTCCAATCGTTCGACGAGCGGCGCCAACCTGCGGGCGATGTCACCCGTACCACAACCCACGTCCAGGACGATGCGCGGACCGTCGGCGATGAGGTCTACCAGGAGTGGGAAGACTGCCTCTGGATAGGGCGGCCGATGGTGGTATGCGGCGACAACGGACGCATCCTTGAACTGAGCGCCGTACTGAGGCTCGAGGTGTACGGGCTTCGGGATCATTCGGGTGGCTAGAGAGTCAGCCGCTCAGGCCTTTGTGAGCTCCTCTAGCTGATCCAGGTGTCGGTTCTCGTGGCCGACCACGATGTCCATGAGCAGGTCGCCGAGTGGGACCATCTCTCCCCATGGCGCCTGCACCGGCCGCGCCATGTTCTCCTCCGGAAGGGTGTGGATGAAGGTAGCTGCGCTGTCGTGACCGTCCTGGATCTCCGCCAAGATGTGCGTCTTGCTCTGTTGGCGCCGTACTGAAACCTGCTCGTCGTTCCAAGCGTCGATATCGAGGGGTGGCGGATTCGGCGGCGGGTCGAGGGCGACGCCAACGAACTCGGGTAGGTTCGTGCCGGTCGCGGCGAGGTGGCAAAAGAGGTCATGGGTCGACCAGTCCTGTCCGGGCAGCGGCCGATCCCAGCTGTCCTCAGCGAGCGCCGTTGACGCCTCGCTCGCGCGGCGGGCGACTTCCTTGAGGCCGTTTGCCACTTCACGTCTGCTGGCCATGACGTCCTCCTTATTTCGGAAGCTCCAGTATACGGGCGCATCCGGAGTAAATCGCTCGACTTCCTTTACAAAGCTGGCGGGGCCGCTAAACTCATCCCGCTGAATACGGGCAGGAAGCTCAGTCTTTTCACGATGACCAGGTGAAGAGCGTCTCAAACACGTGCGAGACTTAAGAATGGCTCAGCCGCAAACTCCCCCTGAAGAGGCTGGCAAAGGGGAACTATGGCAACGGAATACGCAACGCTCACGTCCCTTGCTTCATGCGGAGGTTGTGCAGCAAAGCTCGCGCCCGATCACCTGCGAAACATCGTCGCAGCCTTAGGCATCGACGAGGAAGCGGAGGGCCTCCTCGTCGGCCTCAAGGATCCGGACGACGCCGCCGTTTACAAGCTCAACGACGACCAAGCCTTGATTTTTACGACCGATTTCTTTCCACCGCTCGTTGACGACCCCTACCTCTACGGCTCAATCGCGGCGACAAACGCGATGAGCGACGTCTTCGCGATGGGCGGAACTGTCCTCCTAGCGCTCAATGTCGCCGCGCTGCCAGAGGATATGCCGCCTGACATCGCAGCGGAGATCTTCCGCGGCGGCGCCGACAAAGTACGTGAGGCCGGAGGGATCGTCGCTGGCGGCCACACGATCCGCGATGAGGAACCCAAGTACGGCATGGCTGTGGCCGGGATCGCCCATCCTGACCGCATCGCCGTTAAGGGCGGCGCCAGGCCAGGCGACATCCTGCTGCTGACCAAACCGCTGGGCGCGGGTGTGACTATCACGGGCCGCCGTATGGGACTGGTCGACGATAGGCGCCTTGCCGAAGTAACGACCTGGATGACGACCCTGAACAACAAGGCTTCAACGTTGCTGGTCGACGCTGGAGTGCGGACTCTGACCGACGTGACAGGCTTCGGCCTGGTGGGCCACTCGCTGGAGATGGCGGATGCAGCCGGTGTGCGCTTTGTTTTTGAGAGCAGCCGCCTGCCTCTGCTTCCTGTAGCGATCGAGATGGCCAACGAAGAGGTGCGCACGAGCGGAGATGCGCGCAACCGTCGCTCGGCGGCCGGTCGCCTGACGTTGCACCCCGAGGCGCCTTCCCACATCGATGTCCTGGTACACGACCCGCAGACTTCGGGCGGCTTGCTTGCGGTTGTCGACCCAGCCGTCGCCGAGACGCTAATGACGGAGGCCGAAAAGCAGGAGATCCCGCTCTGGCGGATTGGTGAGGTGGTCGAGGGTTCAGGAGTCGAGGTCCGTCCCTGAAGATCCTTCTTGTAATCTTTGACGGACTGGGCGACCGCCCCTCCGCTCACCTCGATGGTCTGACGCCTCTGGAGGCGGCGAAGACCCCGAATCTCGACCAGCTGGCAGCGGCGTCCGCTACGGGCCGTTTTGTCCCGGTCGAGCCCTGGCTGCCGGTGGGCACGGCCCTCGCTCACCACGTCATGTTTGGCTACCAGCTCGACGAGTATCCCGACCGCGCGGTGCTGATGGCTCTCGCCCGCGGCTACCCACCCGCGCCGGGCGAGGTGCTGTTCGCCGCGCGCTTCGCGAGCGTCGTTGCGCACGACGACCACTACGAGCTCAAGGAGCGCTTCATCCGCGACGCCGAGGAGGACTGCGCCGAGCTGGCCCGTGCAATAGCGGCGTGGTCAGGCCACGGGCTCGAATTCTCGTATCGCTACTGCGGGAGAGGAGATGGCTTACTGACGATTACGGGTGGCGCCAGTCCTGACGTGACTGACTCCGATCCGTTGGGTCTCGACCTGCCAGTCGTTGCCATTGAGCCTTTGGAAACGGCAGGTGACGAGCTGGCGGCCATGGAGACCTCCAACGCGCTCAACAGCTACCTGGGCTGGGCGCATGAGGTGCTGTCGGACCATGCCATCAACCAGCGGCGAGGGGATGCGGGAGAGCTGCCGATCAACATGGTGATCACGAAGTGGTCCGGCGTGCTGCCCGACCTCGAACCGTTCGAGCGCAAACATGGGCTGCGGGCGGCCGGTATCCCGGCCGAGGAAGTGGTCGACGGAGTGCAGAGGGCGGTCGGGATGGACGTGTTCGGTATTCAACGGTCGAACGACCTAACGGCTGACCTGGATGCGCGATTGACGAGGGCGTTCCAGTTGTTTGCAGAGGGCTATGACTTCGTCAACGTGCACACGAAGGAGCCCGACGCCATCGCCCACTGGTCTGATCCGGGGCGCAAGCGCGACGCGATCGCTGCGCTCGACAGTGGGCTCAGCGGGCACATGGACCGGCTGCTGGACGATGACCTGGTGGTAACAATCACGGGCGACCACTGCACACCGACCGCATGGGAGGGCAAGGAGCTCGGCGAATTCAACGACCAGCACTCCGGTGAGCCGGTTCCGATCCTGGTACGGGCGCGCCACGCCCTCGTCGATGGCGTCCCGTCATTCGGCGAGCGCTCTGTGGCCCAGGGGAGCCTGGGGACTGTGGAGGGCCGCCACCTGATGCGGATGCTTCTGACCTTCGCGGACAGGACGAACGTAGCGGGTATGCGACCGGCGCCTCGCCTGACCTCCTACCGCCCGAAGAGCGTTAATCCCCTCGCGCCGCGACTACGGGTCCGCAGCTAGGAGGCGATAGGCGAGTATCGACACGATCGTCTTCGCGTCGATGATTTCGCCGCTTTGGATAGCCTCTAGCGCAGATTCAACGCTATATCTGACGACCTCGACCTCTTCGTCCTCGTCCGGCGACGCCGCGGATTCGTAGAGACCCGTTGCCAGGAAGCAGTACATGAATTCCTCGCTGAAGCCCGGCGCGGGATAGAAGTTCAGGAGAGGCGTCAGCTCTCGGCAGTCGTAGCCAGTCTCCTCACGCAGCTCTCGGTGCGCGGTTTCCTCGGGCGTCTCGCCCTCATCCATGTTGCCGGCCGGCGCCTCCAAGAGAACAGCCTTCGCTGGGAGGCGATATTGGCGAAGCAGCACGAGCTGGCCATCCTTGTCAACGGGCAGAATCGTCACGGCGTTACTGTGCTCGACGACCTCCCTCGCGCTCTCCCTTCGATCCGGCAGCCGAACCGTATCGATGCGCAGGTTGAGGATCCGCCCCTCGTAGAGCCGCTCGCTGCGCAACACACGCTCTTCCACGTCCAGTCCGCTTCCCGTGGTTGACCGTCAGTCGCCGTCCGGTGCGATGTTGGCGTTCAGCCTGAAGAAATTGTTCGGATCGTACTGTCGCTTGAGCGCAACCAGCCGCGCCCACTTCTCCGGGCCATAAGCGGCCGAGCGCACGCGGTCAGCGGCGTCATCGCTCGTGAAGTTGACGTAGACGCCACGGCTGTACGGCGTGAGAGCGTCGAAGAAGCCACGCACCCACTCCTTGTGGCGCGCCGGCTCGGGGTCGTCGGGCAGCCACGAACCGACGATGTTGATGTCGTGCGCCGCATCGCGGTTGGGAAAGGCAGTGGCCTCGCTCGGCACCCGGGCGACCGCGGCCCCGAAACAAAAGAGACCGACGGCGGAGAGCGGCGAGGTAACCGTCCCGGAGTGCTCCACCAGGACCTCGATCATCTCCTCGTCCAGGGAAGCCAGCCGGTGCGACTTCCAGTAATAGTGGCGCCCATGGGGGAACGCCGCGTCGAAGGACTTCTGGTGCTCGACGTACGGCTTCGGGACCAGCCCATCGATGATCGGCGAGCTCAGCTCGCGTACTGGCCGCAGCACTTTCTCGCCCTCGTCCACAGGCCCCGCGTAGGTCAGAACCAGGGCCACGATCGGCTTTCCGTGCATCTCCGCCGGAACCACAGGCAGCGCCGGAGCCAGTCGCAGGCTGCCATAAATGCCGACCTCATCTGGAGCCTCGGCAAGAAACACGCGAAGGAAGCGCAGGACCTGGGTTCCCTTGCTCAGAGGCCAGGCGATCATCCCTGCCAGCACCGGCGACTCCAGGCGATGGAGCCTGAACTCGAACGAGGTCACGATGCCAAAGTTTCCACCTCCACCGCGCAGTCCCCAAAACAGGTCCGAGTTCTCGGTCTCACTGGCGACGACCACTTCCCCGCTCGCCGTCACGACCTCGCAGGAGAGGAGGTTATCGATCGCCAGCCCGAACGGTCGCATCAGGTGCCCGATCCCGCCGCCCAGCGTCAGTCCAGCGATTCCGGTATGGCTGACGATGCCTCCGGTGGCTGCCAGGCCATGCGCCTGGCTCTCGCGATCCAGGTCCTCGTTGAGAGCGCCTCCCTCGAGCCGGATCGTCTGCGCCACCGGGTCGACGCGCGCGCCTCGCATCAGCGAGAGGTCGATGACGATTCCGTCATCGACAGCCGCATAGCCCGCAACAGAGTGGCCCCCGCCACGCACCGCAGCCGTCAGTCCCCGCTCCTGTGCAAAGCGGACAGCGGCGATCACGTCCGCGACTCCCCGGCAGCGCGCTATGACGGCGGGTCGACGATTAATCTCGCCGTTCCAGACGGCACGGGCCTCGTCGTACCGAGCATCGCCCGGCAGGATCACCTCTCCCAGAAACCCGGCCTCCAGCGCCGCTGCGTCCATTGTTTTGGTATCGATTGTTCTGCTAGTGGTCATCATTCCCACCCCCGGTCGCACGCTAGAGTATCGTCAGCGCCGCCGCCGTTACACGGATCACCCCTGCGTTGTCACCTTCCCGACGCTCAGTCGCGGTCAGCGCCGGGTTGCGGGATTTCCAGCACCACCGCCACCTCGTCGCACTCGACGAAGCGCGGGCAGACGTAGCAGTCCTGCCAGACCTTCTTGGGAAAGTGGACGATCTCGGCCTGGCTGAAACCGAAGCGCTCGAAGAACGCCGGACGGCGCGTCAGCGCGAACAACGTGTGCAGCCCACGCTCCCTGGCTTCATCGACACAGGCTTCGACCAGGAGCCTGCCGACACCGTGCCCCTGGCAGGCTGGGTCGACGGCCAGCGAGCGAACTTCGGCCAGGCCCGGTCCCATCGTCGTGATTGAGGCGCACCCCGCCAGGGATGGGCCTTGATGAACGACAAAGAAGTCGGGAATCGCTTCGAGGACAGCCTCGCGAGATCGCGGCAGAAGGTCGCCGCCGTCCTTGCTGAAGGCCATTGAGTTGATCAACGCCGTGATCGCGTCGACGTCCATGGTGTTGGCCCGATCGGTCTTCAGGGCCTGCTGGATCGCCATCATCTATTCTTGCCGACCGGACCCTGCACTGGCGATCAGCTCGCGCGCCGCCGCCACGCTGGCGTCGCTCGGCCCGCCGATCATCTGCGCCATCTCGACGACCCGCTCGTCGGCCCCGAGCTCAACCACACGTGCGACCGTCCGCTCACCGACGATCTCCTTCGTCACCGAGAGGTGCGTGTCGGAGAACGCCGCGATCTGCGCCAGGTGGCTGATGCAGATGACCTGGTGGTGGACGCCGAGCTCCCGCAGCCGCCGGCCGACAACCAGGGCCGTTCGTCCGCCGATCCCTGCGTCAACTTCGTCGAAGACAAGAGTTGGCGTGGCGTCTGCGGCGCCGATGATGCTCTTCAGGACGAGCATCAGGCGCGAAGTCTCGCCGCCACTGGCCACCCGTGCGAGCGGCCGCAGGTCCTCGCCGAGATTCATCGTGGCCAGAAACTCGACTTTCTCCAGGCCATCGCGCTCGAAGCCGACCGGAGAAATGGTCTCGCTTATGTCCTGCGCCTCGCCGAGCACTTCTTGCTCGGCCAACGCTAAGTCCACCCCATCCTCAGCCGTTTGGCGTCTCAGCCTCACCGCGAATTGCGCCCTTTCCATGCCAAGCTCACCGAGTCCGACTGCAACTGCCCTGGCCAGCTCCAAAGCGGCCTCGCGACGACGTGTCGAAAGCTGTTCTCCCACACCAGCAATCTCGGCCAGCAACTCCTGCTCGTGCCGGGTCAACTCTTCGTTGCGTTCCTCGCCACTGCTAAGCGAGTCGAGGTCCGCGCGTGCCTTGACCGCGTAGTCGATCACCTCCTGGATGGTCGAGCCGTACTTGCGCTTGAGATTGCCGAGGCGTGCCAGACGCTCTTCGATCTGCTCCAGCCTGACCGGGTTGTACTCGACCTCGTCGCGGTAGGCGCGCATCTCGCGCGAGGCGTCGGATAACTCGTCCTGTAGGCGCGCGAGCGTTTCAGCGCGTTCTTCGAGCCGTGGATCGATCCTGGCCAGCTGTCCGAGTGATTCGGCCGCACGTCCGGTGGCGTCGACGGCGCTTACTTCGCCCTCCTCGAGCGACTCAAAGACGGCCTGGGCGAGCGACGCCAGCTGTTCCGCGTTGGCCAGGCGGGTCCGCTCCTCGGCCAGCTCGTCCTCCTCGACGGGCGAGAGTTGCGCGCCGTCGATCTCGTCCACTTCGAACTGGAGCTGCTCGATCCGCCGCAGCCGCTCGCGCTCGCCGAGGGTCAGGCTCTCGATCTCCTCGCGCACCCGGCGGATCTCGGCCACGAGCCCAACGAAGTCGCCTCGCAAC
>DASTBR010000238.1:0-2322 GCA_035711945.1 Dehalococcoidia bacterium | reverse complement strand
GCCCGTCGTCTCCTATCGCACGCTGATCATCGTCGCGCTGGTGCTGATCGTACCGGTCGGGCTGCTGGCGCCTTTCTTCAGTGAGCCGTTTGAGCGCGACGAAGGCGTGTTCGCGACGCTGGCGCAGACCATACTTCGCGGCGACATACCGTACCGCGATGCCTGGGACCACAAGCCACCGATGGTGGCGATGTGGTACGCCGGCAGCTTTGCCGTCTTCGGCGAGAGCATCGAGGCTCCGCGTATCGCCGCAGCTGCCTCGGCGGCGCTTACGGCGGTCCTGCTCTTTCTCCTCGCCCGCCGCATGTACAACGAGCGGGTAGCCACGGCGACCGCTCTGATCTTCGGCCTCTGCTACGGAATTCCCTATCTGCAGATCAACGCTAATTCCGAGGTCTTCCTGCTCCTGCCCCTCGTGGCGGCTTTTTACTGCTTCCATCGCGCCCGGGAAGCGGGCTCTGCGCGCTGGTTACTGGCGGCCGGGGCGCTGAGTGGGCTCGCCTTCATGACGAAGCAGGTAGCGATGTGGAACTTCTTCGCCCTCGCAGGCTTCCTCGTTTATGAAGGCTGGCGATCGGCCGACTGGCGATCTACGCGCCTCAACCTGGGCATCTTCGCCGGCGGCGCCGTGGCAGCGATGCTACCGTTCTTCGCCTACTTCGCGGTTAACGGCGCTCTCGATGACTTCGTCTACGCCATCTTCACCTACAACGAGCTCTTCGCTCGCCAGATACCGTTGGCCAAGCGCATCCTGCGGATGGTCACGATCAAGGAGGGCTACCTCGCCCTGGCGACGGCGTTCCTCTGGGTCGGCGCTGCGGTCAGTATCTTCCGCATGGTGCGCTACAAGCCCGGCGCTCGCGAGGTTCTTCTCCTGCTCTGGATTGCCGGTTGCTACCTGGGTGTGAAGACGTCGGGCCGCGATTACCCGCACTACTACGTGCAACTCCTGCCTGGACTGGCGTTGCTTTGCGGCGTGCTACTTTACGAGTTCCGCAACTGGAGGCTGCCGCCCTACTGGCGGGCTGGGCTCGGGGCGGCGCTCGCCGTCGCCTTCGTCGTCACCGTCGGCTGGAACGCGCGTGTTTACGCCCTTGGAAATGTCAACGAGATCCACGAGGAGAAGTTCCCCGATCAGCTAGTCACTGAGGCGGACTTCGAAGCCCAGGACATCGCCGACTACGCTCGCCTGACAACCGGCCCCGATGAAACCATCTTCAACCTCGGCCGCGAGTCTCAGCTCTACTTCCTGGCCGAGCGCGACCCGGCCACGCAGTTCATCTACGACCGCTCGTTCTGGCTCGACAGCGACACGTTCAACGAAGCGATGACCGACCTGCGCTCTGATCCACCCGCGCTGATCATCGACTCCTTGAGCGTGGATCTCGTTGGCAACCGGGCTGGCGATTTGCCCGCAGAGTTCACCCGCTTCCTCTACCAGAACTACGACTACGTCGGACGCTTGCACTACGCCCAGATCTATCGACTCAAGAACGACCGCCAGCCCTTCACGCTTGCCCTCTGGCAGGGCCAGTTCTCGGGAGTCTACTAGCGCGGCTTGCGCTGGGCGGCTGGCTCGGCAACCCTCGCCTCATGCGCGTAATCGGACTCACCGGTGGAATCGGCAGCGGCAAGTCGACGATCGCTCGCCGCCTCTCGGAGCTTGGTGCCGTCGTAATCGACGTCGACAAGGTCGCTCACGGCACCTATCGCAAAGGCCAGCCGGCGTTCGACCAGCTGGTCGAGCGTTTTGGTCCCGACATCGTCGGCGGGGACGGCGAGGTCGATCGGGCCAAGCTCGGCGCGGCAGTGTTCGGCAATCCCGAGAAGATGAAGCTCCTCACCGGCGTGGTCTGGCCCGCCACATACAAGGCGGCCCGCGAGGCTATCCGCCAGGAGCGCGACAAGGGCACGGAGGTCGTTGTCCTCGAGGCAGCAGTGCTCGTCGAGGCCGGGTGGATGGACACCGCCGACGAGATCTGGGTCGCGACAACGCTGCCCGATAACGCGATCCAGCGCGTCATGGCCCGCAACGGCCTCAGCCAGGAAGCGGCGCAGGAGCGGATCGCCTCGCAATTGAGCAACGAGGAACGGCTCATCCATGCCGATGTGCATATTGCGAACGACGGCACCCTTCCCGAGCTCTTCAGGCGCGTGGACCAGGTCTGGGCGGACCTCCAGGAGCGCCTTAAGACGCCTGCGGCTTAGCCGTGCCATCGGTGAGAATGAGTCTGTGAACGAAGCGACCGCGCCCTATCGCGAATACGCAGTCGAAGAGTATGTCATCGACCATGAGCCCTACTATGTCCCCATCGGCGACGA
>DASTBR010000237.1:0-4447 GCA_035711945.1 Dehalococcoidia bacterium | reverse complement strand
CGCGACGAACTACGAATATCCAGTGATCCCTGGCCTTGAGACGCGCGCGGAACGCGGTCCCGACGACTTCGAGCAGTTCGAGGTAGATCTGGTTGAGCTTGGCGAGCTGAACGAGTCCACGCTCGATATGCTCGACGAGATCGGGTTCCAGTAAGGGCCGATGACAGCGGCGCGCTCCACGCTCGCCTGGGATCCGTGGCCCTCGCGCGTACGGACCGCGGTCCTCGGTGCGCGCCGTCCTCCGATTGGCCTGATCGTAATTTCGCTGGCGACAGCCGCGTTCATGATGGTTCCGCTGGTCTATGTCCTTTACCGCGGCCTTTCAGCCGATGCGGAGATCTGGGAAAGGCTCTGGGAGACCCGCTTGCCGGAGCTCTTCGCCAACACGGTGAAGCTGGTTACAGCCGTGTCGCTGGCGGCAGCGGTCACCGGCGTCGCGCTGGCCTGGCTCATCGTGCGGACGGACCTTCCCGGTCGGGCGCTGTTTTCGTGGTTGGCTGCGATGCCCCTGGCCGTCCCGCCCTACGTCGGAGCACTCACCTACATCGCCCTGCTCGGCCCGGGCGGCTACGTCGAGGACTGGCTGTCGGCCATCACCGGGGTTGAGGGCCGCGATCTGCCGATGCCGGAATTCTTCGGTCTTGGTGGAGCGACCTTCGTGCTCGTCATTTTCACCTATCCGTACGTGTATCTCCTGGCTGCCGCGGCGCTGCGTACGTCCGATCGATCCTTGGAGGAGGTGGCTGCCGCCGCCGGGCACGGCACTCTCTCGACGCTCCGCAGGATCGTCCTACCGCTGCTCACACCGGCGATCGGGGCCGGAGTGCTTCTCGTGGCGCTCTATACCCTGGCCGACTTCGGCGAGGTCAGCCTGATGCGCTACCAGACCTTCACCTACGCGATCTATCAGCAGTTCACGGCTCGCTTCGATCGCTCCGCGGCAGCCATGCTCAGCAGCGTGCTGGTCGTGCTCACGATCGGGCTGCTTTGGGCTCAGACGCTGACGCAGAGCCGGCGGCGTTACCACCAGACAGGCAGCGGCAAGCCCCCTCACACGGTCAGGCTGGGGCGGTGGCGATATCCGGCGCTGGCTTTCGTCCTGCTGGTGCTCTCGCTGGCGCTCTTCATACCGATTGGCCTGCTGGTCTACTGGACGATCGACGGACTGACCGACAGCTCGACCCTGAATGACGTCTGGTCATATTCGGACGACTCCATCTACGTCTACGCCTGGAACAGCCTCTGGACCGCTGCTGTCGCCGCCACGATCGCCGTTCTTGCGGCGCTGCCGCTGGCACTGCTCGCCACGAGGTTCGACAGTCCGCTCTCGCGCTGGCTGGCCCGCTTCGCCCAGGCCGGCTATGCCCTGCCCGGCATTGTCGTCGCGCTGAGCGTGATCTTCCTCCTCAATCGCTACGTCGACGCGCTCTATGGCTCGACGCTGGTGATCGTGATCGCCTACGTGCTCCTGTTCTACGCCCAGGCCCACCAGGCCGTGGCCGCGTCTCTCGCACAGGTCCCGCCTGCGGTCGAGGAAGCGGCACGCTCGCTTGGCCGGCGGCCGGAGCGGGCTTTTGTTGAGGCAACGCTGCCGTTGATACTGCCAGGGCTGGTGGCCGGCTGGGCCCTGGTCTTTCTGACGGCCTTGAAGGAGCTGCCAGCCACGCTGCTCTTGCGACCGGCGGGATTTGACACGCTCCCCGTGCGCATCTGGATCAACAGCAGCGAGGGGATCGTCACGCTGGCCGCGCCGCTGGCTCTCGTCCTCATCGCCTGCGCATCGCTGCCCCTCTATCTGCTCTTGCGGCGGACCGAGCTGGGTTTCCGGGTGATCACGTGATCAGCGTCCGGCCATCACGAAACAGGTCGCCGACAGGCAGCCCTACGATGAAGTCGATGGAATCCGACAGCGAGCCTGTGCCTGCGGCCGAGCCGGTCATCGCCTTACGCAGCCTGACAAAGCGCTTCGGCAGCCTTACGGCCGTGGACAGCTTCGATCTGGAGGTATCGCGCGGCGAGATCGTCGGCATCCTCGGTCCTAGCGGATGCGGCAAGACCACAACCCTGCGCCTGATCTCAGGCTTCGAAGAGCCGGACAGCGGTTCCGTCTGGCTGAACGGGCAGAAGGTTGCCGGTGAGGGCGCCTGGCGCCCACCGGAGCGACGCGCCGTCGGCATTGTCTTCCAGGACTATGCCCTGTTTCCGCACCTCAACGTGGCCGCGAACGTGTCCTTCGGGCTTCAGAATGTGCCCCGACGCGAACGCAAGGGCCGGCTCTCAGACATGCTTGACCTGGTTGGCCTTGCCGGCCTGGAGAAGCGCTACCCGCACCAGCTATCGGGCGGGCAGCGGCAGCGGGTAGCCCTGGCGCGGGCGCTGGCGCCTCTGCCGGTCGTGTTATTGCTGGACGAGCCCTTTAGCAACCTCGACGCCGAGATGCGCGGCGAGGTGCGACTCGAAGTGCGATCGATCCTCAAGCGGCTCGATGCTACGGCCGTCTTCGTCACGCATGACCAGGAGGAGGCCTTCGTCTTCGCCGATCGAGTGGCCGTGATGAACGACGGGCGGCTCGAGCAGGTCGACCGGCCCGAGGCTCTCTACAACAAGCCGGCTACGCACTTCGTCGCCGATTTTGTCGGCCATGGCAACTTCCTGCCCGCTACAGTCGCCGATGGCCTCGCTCAGACGGAGCTGGGCGCGCTACGCGTGCCCGGCGCAACGACCGACGGTCGCGCCAGGATCCTTGTCCGCCCGCACGACATCGCCCTTATTCGGGGAAAACCATCAGATGGCTCGCTCGTCGTGCGCGAAAGACGTTTTCTCGGATCCGAGGTTGAGTACGTGCTCGAGCTGCCGTCGGGCCAGCAGATAATCTCGCATCAGCCGCCCGAAGCGAGCTTCCAGCCGGGCGACGCTGTGGGCTACACGCTACGTGAGGAGAATTTGAGGCTGTTCGCGGATCAGGCTTCGGACTCGGCAGCCACCGCCGGCGGTACCGGCTCTTCGAGCTGAAGCACGTAGCCAATGCCGGCTACGGTCTTGAGGTATCGCGGCTCCGACGGTTCGTTCTCCAGTTTTCGGCGTAGCCGGCTCATCCAGACGCGCAGATACTGAACGTCCTCCCGATACTCCGGTCCCCAGACGGCGCTAAGGAGCTCCTCGTGCGTCATCACGCGATCGTGGTGCGCCGCCAGCTGCTGGATCAGGCGCCATTCGGTATTCGACAAGGCCACGGGTTCGCCAGCCCGCGTAACGGCCTGGTTGTCGACGTCCAGCTCGACGTCGGCAAAGGTCAGGACGCCTACATCACCGATCGCACCGGGCCGCCGTCTGAGAAGCGCTTTGACCCGGGCCACAAGCTCGTCGACGTTGAACGGCTTTTCGAGGTAGTCGTCAGCGCCGGTCTCGAGGGCGCGGATCTTGTCAACGTCGGCGTCCTTGGCGCTGAGGAACATGATCAGCACGTCGCTCCACTGGCGGATTTCGCGCAGCACCTGCAGGCCGTCCTTACCTTCGCCGAGCAGATAGTCGAGGACAATCAGGTCGAGCGGCTGACCGGCCGCCTTTTCCAACGCCTCCTGGCCGCTCGCCGCGACAACGGCTTTGTAGCCGTTCTGGCGCAGGACCATCGAGACGAGCTTGCGGATCTTCTCCTCGTCGTCAACGACGAGGATGGTCTCGCGAGTCAGGTTGCTCATGGCGTGCTCATTCTATGAATAGCGTGCAGGCAAGGGAACGAGACTGCAGGGCTAGGATCGCTGCGGAGGACGGTGATGGACGAACGAGTTGAACGGGACTCCCTTGGTGAGTTCAGGGTACCAGCGGATGCGCTCTATGGAGCACAAACCGCGCGCGCCGTGGACAACTTTCCGATCACCGATCGACAGCCTCATCCGGCTCTGATCAGAGCGACGGCGCTGATTAAAGCAGCGGCCGCACGAGCCAACAGGACCCTCGGCGGCTTGGACGAGGCCAAGGCTGAAGCGATCGAGGCCGCTGCCCTGGAAGTCGCCGCCGGAAAACACGACAGCCAGTTCGTGGTCGACGCGATCAACGCCGGGGCCGGGACCTCGTACAACATGAACGCCAACGAGGTCATCGCCAACCTCGCCAATGAACGGCTGGGCGGCAAGCGCGGCGACTACAGCCCTGTCCACCCCAACGACGACGTGAACATGGCCCAATCCACGAACGACACGGTGCCGGCAGCGATCCGCGTCGCCGCGCTGAGCCTGGTACGTGAGCGGGTCCTGCCGTCGCTCAACGCCCTACGTGACTCATTGAAGGGCAAGGCCGGCGAGTTCGACGGCATCGTCAAGACAGGTCGCACCCACCTCCAGGACGCCGTGCCGATCAGGCTCGGCCAGGAGTTCGGGGGCTACGCCGACAGCGTCGACAAGAACGCGCAGCGTATCGCCACGACCAGCCAGGCCCTAACGTTCTCCAA
>DASTBR010000236.1:0-4514 GCA_035711945.1 Dehalococcoidia bacterium | reverse complement strand
GGCCGGTGCAAGAGGATGGTCTGGATGTCGCGGATCTTCTCGGTTCCCGTGATGCCAGCCGGAATAACAGGCACACCTGTCCGCAGAGCCAACAATGCGGTGCCCGGGTGCGCGCGGTTCATCGATGCCGTCTTGCTCCTCGTGCCCTCGGGAAACATGCCGAGGATGTCACCTTCACGTACGACCTGCTGAGCCATGCGTACCGCTGCGCTGTCGCGCTCGAGGCGGCGTACAGGAAAGTCTCCGTGCAGGCGCAAAAGCAGCCCCAGCCCAGGCTTGAAGAGCTCCTGCTTGGCCATGAAGCGAATGCGTCGCTTCATCGTCGTGCCGATCAGTCCGGGATCAAAATTGCTCATGTGGTTGGCGACCAGGATGGCGCCTCCACTGCTCGGGATGTTGTCCAGTCCTTCAACCTCAGCGCGAAAGAACAGGTAACGAAGCGGCATTCCGATCAGCCACTTCGTCAGCACGTGCGTAAAAGGCAGGAAACGCTCGCTCATCGCTCGATCAGTCGCTCGATCTCGGAGACGACCTCGTCAACCGTCATACCGTCGGTGTTGATGATATGCGCGTCTTCGGCCGGATGAAGCGGCGAGATGGCGCGTCCGCTGTCGATCCGATCGCGCTCGCGCAGACCGGCCTCGATCTGCTCCAGTGTTAGGGCGTCCTCCTTTTCTGGAATCTCTGCGTACCGCCGGCGGGCACGTTCCTCGACGCCGGCGTCGAGGTAGACCTTCAAATCCGCGGCGGGCAGGACGACCGTACCGATATCCCTGCCAACCATTACTACGGGCTGCTTCGCTGCAATGGCGCGCTGCTGCTCCACCATGCGCTCACGCACGTGTCCGACCTGGGACACGTAGGAGACCGCCTGCTCGACCACGGGCAGTCGAAGCTCCTCTGTGACGTCCTCTCCATCGAGAAGGATTCGCGTCCCGCGCTCGCTGACCACCGCGTCAAGCTGAAGCGCGTCGACAAGCGATTCCAGCGCCGCGCTGTCCAGGACGGCAACTTCCCCTCGAACTGCAGCAAGAGTCACGGCACGATACATGAGCCCGGTGTCGAGAAAAGCGCAGCCCAGTCGCTCGGCCAGCTTGCGGCCCACCGCCGATTTGCCGGACGCTACGGGGCCGTCGATGGCTATGGTACGCGGACGCCTCACCTCTGCAGGCCTGCGACTCTACCGCGAGACTGGGCTAGGCTCAGACTTGTGACTCGACGCCTGTCCCTGCCGGCGCGCGTGGTGCTCATCCTCGCCGCAGCCTACTGTTTCACGTTCTTTGTCGCCCTCCATGCCCGAGCAACCGACGCCTTCTTTCAGTTTGTCTGGCCCGTAGCGCCCCCGACCGCTGCCTTCATTGGCGCCTGGTTTGGGGCAATGGCTGTTGCCCTTCTCATCGGCGCCTTCATGCCGGGCTGGGCGGAGGTTCGCTCGCTATTGGCTGGGCTGGGAGTGGCCGCAGGTTTCCTCATCCTTGCCGCTCTGGTGGACGACGAGTTTCGTGAGGACGAGTTTGTGCTCGGTATTGCCTGGTATGCGGGGCTGCTCGGCATCCTGATCGCAAGCTCAATCATCGCTCTTTACCAGGAACTGCTGGTCGAGTCATCGGCGCCCGCTGACGAGCTGGCCAACCTCTGGCTGCGTCGCGCCTTCCTCATCCTGGCGATGATGATCTGGTTCTTCGGCTTGTTGCTGACGATCGCCCCTGGCGTCCTCGAGCCGCGATGGCCGTGGCGTTGCCTGTTCCCGGGCGACTGTATTGGCGCGCTGCCGGAGCGCGATACCGTGGCCATCGGAGCTGTGTTGCTGGGGACAGCGCTGCCCTACGGCTGGGCGGCTGTCGATGGCGGCCGGAGGGCGATGAACATCGCCGCCATATTCGGTTTCCTCGCCGGCTCGATTTCGATGTACGGCATGTTTCGCTTCTCGGAGTACGTCGACGAGTCGTACTGGTCCTGGCTGGGCATCTTCTGCTTCCAGCTGGCGATCATCCTGCTCAGCGTTACCGCCCTCGCCCTGAACTGGTGGGAGGGCCGAAGAGACTACGCCGAGGTCGACACTACCTCTACCGTCACGGCCGGGTAATTAGCGGGCGACCAACAGCGCCTTAGGAGCATCTTTCGTTACACGCTGTGGCTTGACGTAGGCCTCAACGATCTCACGCGTTCCCGCCACACCAAGTTGCTCGAAGAGGAACTGGAACTTCTCTTCAAGGGCTTGCTCGATCGGCTCAAGCCTGTCGGCCCCTAGGTCCCACGCGTCCTGCTTGAACTCACCCCAGGCCCGCTTGCGCTGGCGATAGTAGAACTGCTGCTCCGTCTCATCGGCTTCCTGCTCGAATTGCTCACGCAACCAGCCGTACATGCGGTCACGGAGGTCCGTAGGGAAATGCTCGCTGTCGAGCACGAGGTTCTGGAACCCGGTAGCGAGGTGGATCTCGCAGGTTCCCGTATCCGGGAACTTGTTGAACATCGCATCGGGCAGCGTGGACGCGCCGTGCTGGACGGCTCCAGCCATCCCGTACTCCTGACGGGCGACGGTCGAGAGCTCGCGCAACGTGTCAAAGTCGAGAGCGACCTCGGCGACCGTGCCGTCGGGAAGCACGACGCCGCCATGCGATGTTCCGCTCTGGACACTGATCTTGCTGGGGCCTTTGTAACCGCCACGCTCGCTGAGCCGCCGCTGGAAGCCTTCCATGTAGGCACGCAGCTCGCCGACCGTGCTGTTCTGTTTACCAACCTCGCCAATCTCACCGCCGACGGAGATCTCGTTGCCCGCCAGCTCGCGTTCCCTGACGTGCGCGGTGAGCTCGGCGGCGACTTCGTAATTTGGTCTCTGCTGTGTGTCGAGGTCAGGCTCAGATAGGTCGACCAGGGTGCTGGAGTCGATGTCGATGTTGAAGAAGCCCGAATCGACGGCTTCGTCGATCAGCGCCTTGATCGCGCTGACTTCGGGCTCCGGGTCGGCTGACCACTTCTTCTTGTCGACCTGGAAGTGGTCTCCCTGGATAAAGACGGGACCGTCCCATTCTTCGGCAAGAGCTGCCGCCAGAACGATCGGGGCGAACTCGGCGGGCGGCATGCGAATGTAGCCCATCTCCGAACGGGCCAGCTCCATGACCACGAGTTGTCCGTCCATCTTCTTGGCGGCGCGGTAGGCGGCGCGGGCCTCGTGGTAGGCGAGACCGCGGGCGTTTATCGCCGGCACCGTGGTACCGCTCCACTCGCCACGACCGCGAGCCGCGTACGCCTCCTGTATCGAGGCCGGCAATATGCCTCGCTCCGCGGCGAGCTCGCGGATCAGCCAGCGGGCGGCGTCCTTGACCTGGTCGCTGCCAAAGGTAGAAGCCCATACCAGCCGATCGACGTGCGAGGTGTCGAGGTGCGACGCATCCACTGTCACCGAGCCGTCCTGCACCCTGACGACACCGTTGAGAGCCTTCAGAAGTTCATCGGTTGCGCCAGCTACCGAAACCATGTCCTCTCCTTCTAAGGGGGTGGGCTCAGGAGGCCAGCACCCGAATCAAGTCGATCACGCGTGATTCGATTTCCTTGCGACCCTCCCAGGCTTCCTGGATGGGGAGACGCACCATTTTGCCGGCTGACGAGCCGACCATGTGGCAATCATATCCCTCCATCAGAGCATCGACCGCCTCGGCCCCGAGGAGCGAGGCTAGAACGCGGTCCCGCGCCGAAGGTGAGCCGCCTCGTTGAATGTGGCCGAGGATGACCACGCGGTACTCACGCTGGAGATGCTCGGATACCTTGCGAGCGATCTCGAAAGCGCCGCCTTCCTCTTTACCCTCGGAGACAACGACCATCGTGCTCTCTTTTTCACGCTCGCGCAGGTGCTGGACGAGTGCTTCGATGTCGGTGGGTCGCTCCGGGATGAGGACGTCGTCGGCACCCCCGGCAAGGCCGACATCAACCGCGATGTGGCCCGACAGACGTCCCATGACCTCGATGAAAAAGATGCGTTCGAAAGACTGCGCTGTGTCGCGGATGCGGTCGATGGCGTCAAGCGCAGTGTTGACTGCCGTGTCAAAGCCAATCGTATAGACGGTGCCGTAAACGTCGTTATCGATCGTCGCGGGCACACCGAGCACGGGCATGCCCGTCTCCTGATGCATCAGGTTGCCGCCGTAGAAGCTGCCGTCGCCGCCGATGATGACCAGTGCATCGACGCCACTGTCGCGACAAAGCGAAGCCGATCGCTCGCGGACAGCCTGGTCGTGGAACTCCCAGCAGCGCGCGGATCCCAATACGGTGCCGCCGCGCTGGATTATGTTGCCCACAGAGCGCAGAGTCAGCGCCTCGAAGTCACTGTCATGGAGTCCGCAAAAGCCATGCCGGAAGCCGACTACCTCGAGTCCGTGCCAGAGTGCGCGGCGGGTCACAGCACGAATGCAGGCGTTCATGCCGGGCGCGTCGCCACCGCTGGTCAGGACCCCGATTCGGCGAAGGTTCAGAGGGTTCGAGGCCACCGCATCAATTGTAGGAATACGCCATCAAGC